>CAZMDD010000083.1:0-39762 GCA_964565065.1 uncultured Caldilineales bacterium
TAACGTACCCGACTTCAATCACCACAAAGGCGCAAAGACACTAAGAACACCAAGAATTTCAAAGCTTTTTCTTTTCTTCGTGCCTTTGTGGCTTCGTGTCTTCGTGGTTTCTAGCCGGGCTACCTTAGTAGTAACCAAAAATCTGCGAAATCTGTGCAATCTGTGGTTGCAATGGTTTAACCACAGATTTTCACAGAAATACAGAAAAGCATCCAAAAATCTGTGCCATCTGTGCAATCTGTGGTTGCAATACTATCTTCGCCGTTGGTCGAGATACGCAGGCACTTTTCTCAAGTTTCAAGTGTGCATCTACTTAACAATACAAGCGACGCTATCAGACGCATGGTCGGCGTCGTTGCTGAATAATTGCATCAATCGCGGAGTTTCATTCATTCACTTCTTCCCAACCCCACAAGGAGGCAAAAATGTCTGACAAGAATAAGGCTACAGCACCCACTGTTGCAGCCGAGGATGCACCTGAATCATTGCATAAGAAACGCCTGCCCAAAAAGTTTTACGAGAAGGAGTTGGCGAAACTCCAGATTGAGCTGGTGAAACTTCAGGAGTGGATTAAACGGGATGGCGCCCGGGTTGTTGTTATCTTCGAGGGGCGTGACGCAGCAGGCAAGGGGGGCGTCATCAAGCGGATTACCGAGCGCCTGAATCCCCGTGTTGTGAAAGTTGTGGCGTTGGGTGTGCCCACCGAGCGGGAAAAGACACAGTGGTATTTTCAGCGCTATGTGGCGCATCTGCCCGCAGCAGGTGAGATGGTGTTGTTTGATCGCAGTTGGTACAACCGGGCAGGTGTCGAGCGGGTGATGGGTTTTTGCACCGATGACGAGTATTGGGAATTTTTGCGCTCTGCCCCCAATTTTGAGCGGATGTTGGTGCGCTCCGGCATTATTTTGATTAAGTATTGGTTCTCGGTGAGTCAGCAAGAGCAGGAAAAACGCTTCCAGGCCCGAGCTTCCGACCCTACCAAGCGCTGGAAACTGAGCCCCATGGACATCGAGGCCCGGGCCATGTGGGAAGAATACTCGAGGGCCAAAGATGAGATGTTCTCCTACACCGACATCAAACAATCGCCCTGGTGGGTGGTGAATTCTGATGATAAACGTCGGGCCCGATTGAACACCATTAGTCATCTGCTCAAGATTATTCCCTACGAGGATTTAACGCCGGAAATGGTATCGTTACCCCCGCGCCCTACCCCGCGACATCGCTACGTGCGGCCTCCCATGGAATATCAGAACTTTGTACCGGAAATCTATTAAGTAGGTGATGCTATGAAAGCTGGAATGTGACGATTCGTTGCTACACAGAGTGCACCACCAAGAGCACAAAGGCACCAAGGCACAAAGAAATGCTCAAAAATCTGCGAAATCTGTGCAATCTGTGGTTGCCATGGTTTAACCACAGATTCACACAGATTTTCACAGAAATACAGAAAAGCATCCAAAAATCTGTGCCATCTGTGCAATCTGTGGTTGCAATACTATCTTCGCCGTTGGTTGAGATACGCAGGCCCTTTTCTCAAGATTCAAATGCGCATCTACTTAATTGATGTTACGCGACGACGAACATAGACAAAGGAGAGGCAGAGAGGCGCTTCTTTCTGGATAGCGGCGAATGGTTGCCATGGTGCCGCAGCACTACCGCACCCAACAATGCCCGCAATTGGCTACAACTGGTCAATTGCGGGCTTTCGCGTTTATAATAAACTGCTATGGCATCTGTCACATCTTTGCAAAACACGTGGGCCATCCTCACCGAAATGGATACCCGATCGCTGCGCGAATCGGTTCATGCCCCCTTCCCCGTGGCCATCCTGGCGCAACACCAACAGGATCGACAATGGCTGGCCGATGTTTTGCGCACCGACCCTTTTAGCCATCAGCTTACACCTTTGAGTCCGCAGGTGGCACTGTATGCCCTGCCTCTGGCCCGCGAAAGCTTGACGCGGGCAGCTCGGGCTAGGCTGGCCTTCATCGTTGTGGGTGCCAACGCCGGGGATGTGCTGGCCGAAGAGCAGCATCTGGCCGCGCTGCTGGCGCAAAACCCGCATCTGCCGGTGATGGTGGTGCAAATTCGTCCCGGCAGCAGCCAGCAACAGTTCATCCCCATGCTGGCCAACTGGCAAGGGGCCCGGGAAATTGCGCTGGACCCCCACCGGCAGCAGCCGTTGAACAGCGAATTTATCGCCGCACTCAGCGCACTACTGCCCGATGCCGAAATTCCCCTGGGCTACCATTTGCCCGCGTTGCGCCCCGCTTTGGCTCGCAAGTTGTTGCATCAAACCAGCATGAGCAATGCCACCTACGCCGCCACCACAGGCCTGGCCGAGCTGATTCCTGCCATGCTTATTCCGGGCAACATGGCCGATTTGGTGGTGCTCACCAAGAACCAGGGGCTCATGGCCTACAAAATCGCGTTGCTCATGGGTAACGATATAGGCGTGCAGGAAATGTTGGGGGAATTGGCGGGCGTGCTGGGCAGTGGTTTCTTGTGGCGGGAAACAGCCCGGCGACTGGTGGGGCTGGTTCCTGGCTGGGGCTTGATTCCCAAAATTGCGGTGGCTTATGCGGGCACGTATCTGGTAGGCGAAGCCGCACTTTATTGGTATGCCTGGAACAAGAAAATGACAACTGAGCAAATGCACCACATTTATGCCCGGGCCATGGCTGACGGGCGAGCCAAAGCAACCAACATCCTGGAAAAACTTCGGCAAGAGAAACGCCAGAAACAGGCTAAAACAGCGGGCAAGCACATTACCCTGCCCAAACTCCAACTCCGCAAAAAGCACTAAACCCCATGCTCACTCCCACCGACCTCCTCAAAAAAGCTGCTGATAACCAACGTCTCACACCTGACGAGGGCCTTTTGCTCTACACCCAGGGCGATCCCGTGGCCACCATGGCTGTAGCGCATCAATTGCGCCTGCAAAAATGCGACCCGCAAACAGTCACCTATCTCATCGATCGCAACATCAACTACACCAATGTTTGCACCACCGATTGCCAGTTCTGCTCCTTTTATCGTGTGCCCGGTCATCCCGAAGCCTACGTCATCACCCGCGAGGCGCTGCGGCAAAAGATTCAGGAGCTGCAAGCTTGGGGCGGAACCCGCATCCTCATGCAGGGGGGACACAACCCCGATTTGCCCATAAGCTGGTACGAATCGCTGCTGCGTTGGCTCAAGAGCGAATTCCCCGACATCGAATGTGATTGTTTTAGCCCCTCGGAGATGGAAAACATCGCTCACATCGAGGGCCTCAGCATGGAGGTGGTGTTGCAAAGGCTGCAAGCCGCGGGGCTGGATGGGCTGCCTGGCGGCGGCGGCGAAATTTTGGATGATGACGTGCGCAAGCGCATCTCTCCCAAAAAGACCAAAACAGCGGCCTGGCTCCATGCCATGCGCATCGCCCAGAGCCTGGGCATGGTCACCAGCGCCACCATGGTCATTGGCTTCGATGAAACCATGCAGCAGCGCATTGCCAGCCTTACCCGGCTGCGTGAGCTGCAAGATGAATCGCTGGCCGCTCATGGCAATGGGTTCAGCGCCTTCATCATGTGGACAGCGCAACTGAGCCACACCAACAGTCTGGGGCGCAGCCGACATCGGGCCCGCTACGGCGCAGATTACGACGAATACCTGCACACCACCGCGTTCGCCCGCATTTATCTCGATAACTTTACGAATTTTCAGGCCAGTTGGCCCACCCAGGGCCTGGATGTGGCCCGCCGCGCGCTTCATGCCGGCGCCAACGATTTTGGCAGCACCATGCTGGAAGAAAATGTGGTCAGCCAGGCCGAAGCCTTTACCGAGCAGGAGCAGGCCATGACCGTGGCCCGCCTGCAAGCGCAAATCAGGCAAGCAGGCTTTGCCCCAGCGCAGCGTGATAGTCGCTACAACATTTTGCAGCGCTTTGAGGTATGATGATGAAAAATCTTCGCGTCTTTCTGGAGATGATCAAGTTCGAGCATACCATTTTTGCGCTGCCCTTTGCTTACATCGGCATGGTGCTGGCCTGGGCCACCCGGGGCATGTTGCTGCATCCGCTGGATGGGCGGCGACTCATCTGGCAGTTTGTGTGGATTACCATTGCCATGGCATCGGCCCGCACCGCGGCCATGGCCTTCAACCGCGCCATCGATGCCGAAATCGACGCGCGCAACCCTCGCACGGCCAGCCGCCCCATCCAGGCGGGCAAGATTGGCAAAAGCACGGTGTGGCTGGCAGGGGGCATCAGCCTGAGCATTTTTCTGCTGGCCGCGTGGCTGCTGAACACCTTTGTGCTGCTGCTGGCCCCGGTGGCCATGGTGGGCCTGGTGGGCTATGCCTACACCAAGCGCTTTACCTGGCTGTGTCATTTGTGGCTGGGGTTAGTGGATGGCGCTGCTGCCGCGGGCGCATGGGCCGCGGTGACGGGCGATTTTTCGGGCCCGCTGCCCTGGTTGTTGTGGGCCGCAGTAACGGTGTGGATTGCCGGTTTTGATTTGATTTACGCCTGTCAGGATGTGGACATCGACCGCAGCCAGGGATTGCACAGCTTTCCGGCCCGCTTTGGCATTGCTGCGGCCCTGCGCACAGCACAAATTTTTCATCTGCTCACCGTGATTTTGCTGGCCGCGGTGGGTTGGGTCGCTGGCCTGGGCTGGCTTTATTGGCTGGGCCTGCTCATTGTCGCGGGTCTGCTTGGCTATGAACACACCCTGGTGCGTCCTCACGACCTGAGCAAAGTCAATCTCGCGTTTTTCACCATGAACGGCTACATCAGCGTCATCACCCTGCTGGCTGTGCTGGGCGGCCTGTGGTTAAGCTGATTGCGCCTTAGCGCTCAAACGCCTTCTTTGTAACGATTCCCGTTCTCTGATTTACCACAAAGGACACGAAGGCACAAAGAAAAAACTTCCTCTCTTCGTTAACCTTTCCCTTTCTCTTTTGTAACGACTAACGCACCCGACTTCAATCACCACAAAGACGCAAAGACACTAAGAACACCAAGCATTTCAAAGCTTTTTCTTTTCTTCGTGCCTTTGTGGCTTCGTGTCTTCGTGGTTTCTAGCCGGGCTACCTTAGTAGTAACGCTCTTTTCCTATTTTTCCCATGACTCCACAACGCCACCAACCCCACGAGCTTTCAGATATTATCGCCAAGGTTCATGCTGGCGAGCGCCTGACCTTCGATGACGGAATGCGTCTTTTCGACTGCAACGACCTGCTCACCATCGGGCAATTGGCCAATGATGTAAACACCCGCATCAATGGCGGCCAAAATGTCTACTTCAACCAGAATCGCCATGTGAATCCCACCAATGTGTGCGCATTCCACTGCAATTTTTGTTCCTTTGCCCGCACCAGCGACGATGAGCCGGGGGCCTACACCTGGACGCCCGAGCAAATTATCCAGCGCATCCGCGGTGATGTTCATCCGCGCGTCACCGAGTTTCACATCGTGGGCGGGCTGCACCCCAAGCTGGGATTCGAGTATTACGAAGATGTGCTGCGGGCGCTGAAACAAACCTATCCGCACATCCACCTGAAAGCTTTTACCGGCGTAGAAATCGACTTTTTCGCGCAGATGACCGGTCTTAGCCACGAAACCATCTTGCGCAGGCTGATGGATGCGGGCCTGGGCTCCATGCCGGGCGGCGGCGCAGAGATCTTTCATCCAGATATTCGACGTAAAATTTGCCCCGAAAAAGCGGATGCCGATACCTGGCTGGCTGTGCATCGCACCGCCCATCAACTGGGGCTGCGCACCAATGCCACCATTTTGTACGGGCACATCGAGCACTACGAGCATCGGGTGGATCATTTGCTGCGGTTGCGCGCTTTGCAGGATGAAACGGGTGGTTTCCAAACCTTTATTCCGCTGCGCTACCACCCCGAAAACAACAATCTGGGCCGCCAGTTGGATTGGACCAGCGCCCAGGATACCTTGAAGATGATTGCCATCAGCCGCATCATGCTGGACAACTTCCCGCACATCAAAGCCTATTGGGTGATGCTCACCCCGCCCATCGCTCAGATTTCGCTGCATTTTGGCGCCGATGACATCGATGGCACAGTGGTGGAAGAGAGGATTTATCATGACGCCGGGGCCACCACCGAAGCGTTTTTGGATAAATTCGACCTGCTGCGTCTCATCAAAGCCGCGGGCAAAATTCCGGTGGAGCGAGACACCCTTTACAATGTCATCGAAGTTTACGACAAGCCGTTGGAAGCCTATGCGCCCGACAGCCGCAAGACCCGCCGCGGCAAGCTCAAAGTCGCTCACATCGAGTTGAATTAGCATGGTTATCCTCCCTGACAATATCCCCGCCACCTATCCCTACCTTCGTGAACTCATCACCGCCATCGAGCTGGCGCAAAAGGCTGGTGATCTGCTGCTGGAAATTCATCAGATGGGCCCGACACAAATCAACAGCAAGCAATCTGCGGTGGATATCGTTACCGAAGCGGACACTGCCAGCCAGGCCCTGATCCTCGAAACTATCATCGCCCGCTTCCCCGAGCATGATATCCTGGCTGAGGAAGCGGGTTGGGATAAAAGTACCGGTGCGCGGGCGTTGTGGGTGGTAGATCCCCTGGATGGAACCACCAATTTTGCCAGTCGATTTCCTGTTTTTGCGGTTTCTATTGCCATGTGGGTCGAAGGTGTTCCGACCATCGGTGTGGTACAGGATGTGGTGCGGGAGCGCACCTACTGGGCTGCCCGGGGCCAAGGCGCGTGGGCGGGCCCGCGCGGGCGCCTGCATGAGAGCCGTTTGCAGGTTTCGCAGGCCAGCGAACTCAACCAAAGCCTGATTGCCACCGGATTTCCCTATGTGCGGGCCACCACCGAAGATAACAATCGGGCGGAGTGCAGCTACTTGGTGCCGCGGGTGCGCGGTGTGCGTCGGGCAGGCTCAGCCGCGCTGGATTTGGCCTGGGTGGCTGAAGGGCGTTTGGATGGCTATTGGGAATCCTATGTGCATCCCTGGGATTGGGGCGCGGGCGTGTTGCTAATTGCCGAAGCTGGTGGCACAATTAGCAATTATCAGGGTGCAGCCTGGCAGGCTTCTGATTCGAAAATGGTGGCCGCCAACCCTGCATTGCATCCCAAACTGCTGAGCGCCATTCAAACCGCTCGTCATCAGGCTGGTTTTGCTTAGATGATATGAATGAAATTAACGGATCACCGCTATCCGGAGAGAACCTCCAAGGCCATCAAGGCGCAACGAAAATTGATCGCCGCAATTTGGCGCAACCAGTATTGTCATTGATCACCAACAGCTTCCCTTGTTATGTACGTTGTCGATAGTCGTAAACGAAAGAAGGCCCAACGTCGTCGCCGCCTCCTGTTTTTTGTGGTGATGCTGGTGGGCGTCCTGTTTTTTCTGTACAAGCAGGAGCCGGGCTGGATTCCCAATCCTTTTGAGCCTACACCCACACCTACTATTTCGCCCTCGGTGCATTTGCTGGCCGTGGAAAAAGCGCTGGCTGAGGGGCGTCTGCAAGATGCCATTGATGCGTATAAACGCTATGTGGCATTGGTTCCCGATAACGCGCGTGTTTGGACTGAATTGGCCCGCTGGCAAATTTGGCAGGGTGAAGAAGCGGATGCCCTGACCAGCGCGCGCAAGGCTGTTGAGCTGGATGACGCCGATCCCTTGGCGCAAGCTGTTTTGGCCTGGGCTTTGGATTGGAATGGCGATATCGACGCTGCCATCTCCACCGCGGTTCATGCACTGGATATGAATCCGAATCTGGCTGAAACCCATGCTTACATGGCTGAGATTTATGCCGATGCAGGCAACTGGGCCCGGGCTCTTGAAGAAGGTCAGGAGGCCATTCGCCTGAATCCTGACAGCATCGATGCCCGACGGGGCATGGGCTACATCTACAACACCCAGGGCAAGTATGATTTATCCATCGAACAATATCACGAAGCGATTCGTTTGAACCCGAATTTGGCCCGACTTTATTACGAGCTGGCACTCAATTACACAGCTTCGCAAGATTACGATACCGCCATCAAAAATTTCCGCAAGGCCCTGAGTCTGAATCCTGAGTACGATGAGGCCTATGATGCGTTGGGTTGGGCCTACTATTACATGGATGACCCGGAGCGGGCCATCATCGAGTTGGAGCGCGCGGTCGAGAAAAACCCCAACAACACCGCGGCGTGGGCACATTTGGGCATGGCACTTTATCGACGTCAGCGCTACGAAGATGCCACCATGCCTTTGGAGCGGGCCATTGAGCAGGGAGCGGATAATGAAGCTTATTTTTACACAGCGGGCCTGGCCTATGTTTATGGCGAGCCGCGTCAGTGCGAGAAGGCGATTCCGCTGTTGCAGCGGGCGCTGGAAGTGAATCCCAACTCGCAACCGGCATTGGCGGGCCTGCGCACCTGCGAGGAGAATCCTGAGGGGTGAATTGGGTAGCACTCTTTGCTTGGGACTGCTAAAATCGTGATGAAAACTTGACGAGGCAAGGGGTGTTGGTTATAATTCGGAGAGTTTAGCACTCGGTTGCTGTGAGTGCTAAATTTATGGCATTACGATGCAACCTCTGCGCTTGTGCGGGCATCTAACAGGGTGCAGAAGGGGCATTACCAGGCCCACACCCTTGCCTTACGCATGACGTGTGACACCCAATCTGCAAAGATGACCTTTCAAGTTACGCATACAAAACTTATCTTGTTACACAACATTAACTTTTATTCAATACTCAAATTTCAATCCAATAGGAGAATGAAACATGGCTAAGCAAATTATCTTCAGCGAGGATGCCCGCAAAGAACTCAAGCGTGGCGTCGATGTTGTTGCCAATGCTGTCAAAACCACTTTGGGGCCCAAGGGGCGCAATGTGGCCATCGACAAAAAATGGGGCGCTCCCACCATCACCCATGATGGCGTTTCTGTGGCCAAAGAAATCGAACTGGAAGACCCCTTTGCCAACATGGGCGCTCAGCTCTTGAAAGAAGCTGCCACCAAGACCAACGATGTGGCGGGCGATGGCACCACCACTGCTACGGTGCTGGCTCAGGCCATTGTGGCCGAAGGGCTGCGTAACGTGGCTGCCGGCGCCAATCCCATGCTGCTCAAACGTGGCATCGAAAAAGGCGCTGCTGTGATTTCGCAAACCATTCTCGAGATGTCCACCCCCATCAGCACCCACGAGCGCATCGCATCGGTGGCTGCTATTTCTGCACAAGACCAGGAAATTGGTAATCTCATTGCCGAGGTGATGGACAAAGTCGGTAAAGATGGCGTCATCACCGTGGAAGAGGGTAAATCGCTTGGTTTTGAGACCGAATACGTGGAAGGTATGCAGTTCGATCGTGGCTACCTGAGCCCTTACTTCATCTCTGATACCGAGCGTATGGAGGCGGTCATCGAATCTCCCTACATTTTGATTCACGACAAGAAGATCAGCGCCGCCCAGGATTTGGTTCCCGCGCTGGAAAAACTGGTTCAAATTGGCAAACGTGATTTGGTCATCATCGCCGAAGATATTGATGGCGAAGCCCTGGCAACCCTGGTGCTGAACAAACTGCGTGGCGTTTTCAACGTTTTGGCTGTCAAGGCTCCTGGCTTTGGTGATCGCCGCAAGGCGATGCTGCAGGATATTGCTGTGCTCACTGGCGCCACGGTCATCACCGAGGAGTTGGGCCGCAAGCTGGATAGTGTGACCTTGGCGGATCTTGGTCAGGCTGACCGCATCATCTCCACCAAAGAGGAGACCACCGTGGTGGGCGGCAAAGGCAGCGATGAAGCTATTTTGGCCCGCATCAACCAAATTCATGCCGAGATCGAGAACAGCACCAGCGATTACGATCGCGAGAAGCTGCAAGAGCGCCTGGCCAAGCTGTCGGGTGGTGTGGCTATCATCCGTGTGGGTGCTGGCACCGAGGTCGAGCTGAAAGAGAAGAAACATCGTGTGGAAGATGCTTTGAGTGCCACCCGCGCCGCCGTGGAAGAGGGCATTGTGGCTGGTGGCGGCGTGACGCTGCTCAAGGCCAGCGAAAAGCTGAATGACTTGCTGGATGAGCTGGATGGCGATGTTCGCACCGGTGTGCGGGCCCTGAAACGCTCTCTTTCGGAGCCCATGCGCATGATTGCCACCAACGCCGGTTATGATGGTGGTGTTATCGCCGAAGAGGTGCGCCGCCGCAACAATGGCGATGAGTTCATCGGCTTCGACGTGATGTCGGAAGATTTCGTGAATATGCTGGAAGCTGGCATCATCGACCCGGCCAAAGTGACCCGCAGCGCCGTGGAGAATGCTGCCTCTATCGCTGCTATGATTCTTACCACCGAAGCACTGGTCACAGACCTGCCCGAGAAGGAAGCTCCTGTACCCGCTGGTGGCGGCGACATGGGCATGGGTGGTGGTATGGGCATGGGCGGTTTCTAAGCGCTCCTGTTCTTACCTCCATTTGTTTACTTCCAACGCCGTCAGGGTTTTCCTGGCGGCGTTTTTTTTGATGGTGGCTGGCGGGGATTGGGGCGTGGTGATGCAGAGATGTGCCATCTTGCTGGTGCTAATCCCTGAATTTGGCAGAATGTGGTATCCTTAACCAGCAGATGCAAGTTGTTTGAATTCGACTTTTGGCCTCCGTCACGCTTATCCTTTGCCAAGTTTATGAAAGCTATTGTCATGGCAGGTGGGCAAGGCTCTCGTTTGCGCCCGCTCACGCTCAATCGCCCCAAACCGTTACTGCCGTTGGTCAATATGCCCATTGTGGCGCACATTGTGCATTGGTTGCGGCGTTTTGGCATCACCGATGTGGTGTTGACTTTGCAGCATCAGGCCGATTTGTTCCAGGGCTACCTGGGCAATGGGGCGGGCTTGGGGGTTGATTTGCGTTACGCTGTCGAGGAATCGCCGCTGGGTACTGCGGGCGGGGTGCGCAACACGCTGGACAAGGGATTGATTGATCGGGATGAGACAGTGCTGATTGTTAGTGGCGACGCTGTGACTGATATCGATTTGCAGGCCTTGTTCGAGTTTCATCGGGCCCGCCACGCCGATGTGACCGTGGCCCTGCATCGCACCCCCAACCCGCTGGAATATGGCATGGTTATCACCGAGGGGGATGGGCGTATTGTGCAGTTTGTCGAGAAACCGGGCTGGGCCGAGGTGGTGTCCGATTTGGTCAACACGGGCATTTACATCATCAGTGGTGCTATGTTGCAGCAAATTCCCGCAGAAACGCCCTACGATTTTAGCAATGACCTGTTTCCGGCGCTGTTACAGCAGCGGCGTCGACTTTTTGGTCTGCCCGTTGCCGGTTACTGGACCGATGCCGGTGCGCCCGCGGATTATATGCGGGCGACCTTCGATATGCTGGAAGACCGGGTGCGGCATGAGCCCTTCGCGACTTCGGGCCGGGATGCCATCTGGGTGGGCGAAAATGTGTCTATTGCGAGCACGGCGCGAGTTGTGGGGCCGGTCTATTTGGGCGATAACGTGCGCATTCTGGATGATGCCAGCGTGCAAGGTCCCGCAGTTATCCGAGACGACACCGTTGTGCATCCCCGTGCATCGATTACGCGCAGTATTTTGTGGCGCGGTTGCTACGTGGGCCAAGGGGTCGAGATTAACGGGGCGATGATTAGCAAGCAATGTGTTTTGCGCCGTCATGTGCGGATACGCCAGGGTGTTGTTATTGGCGATAAAACCATTGTGGGCGAAGATGCCGTCATTCACCCCAATGTAAAAATCTGGCCCAACAAAGAGGTGGAGCCGGGAGCTGAGGTGCGCGAAAGCATCATTTGGGGTGGGCAGGGGCGCCGGGTACTGTTCGGGCGCTTTGGTGTCACCGGTGTGGTCAATGTTGATTTAACGCCGGAGTTTGTTGCCAAGCTGGGGGTTGCTTTTGGCGCCAGCCTTCCCAAAGGTAGCCAGGTAGCCATTAATCGGGATGTGCATCCAGGCTCACGCATGTTGAAACGGGCATTTATCTCCGGGCTGCCCGCTGCCGGGGTGCAGGTGTTGGATTTGCGAACGCAGCCCATGCCCGTGGTGCGCTATTTTGCGCGCAACACCCCGGTTAGTGCGGGCGTGCATGTGCGCATTTCGCCGCGGGATCGGCAGGTGGCTGATGTGCGCTTTGTTAATCAGAATGGTCTGAATTTGGGGCGGGCCAAAGAGCGAGAGGTGGAGCGACTTTTCTTCCGCGAGGATTTCCGCCGCGTGCAGGTAGATGAAATCGGCTCGATTGATTATCCGGTGGATGTCGAGAAGCAGTATGCGCAGGCCTTTTTTACCGCCTTGCAGCAAAAAGTTATTCGGCAGCGCCATTTTTCTATTGCAGTAGATTACGCGCATGGCGCTACCGTTGAGGTGCTGGAGCCTTTGCTGGCGCGGCTCAAGGTGGATGTGGTGGGGCTCAACGCCCGTCACGATGCCAAAAGTCTTTCTACAACGCCCGGCGCCTGGAAGAAGAGCTTGGATTTGTTGGGCAAGCTTGTGGCCACCATGACGCTGGATTTGGGTGTCAAACTGGATGTCAGCGGTGAGATGCTGTATTTGGTGGATGAGCGTGGTCAGCGAGTGCCCGACAATGTGGCGGGCGTGGTCATGGCCGAGCTGCTGTGGCGGGCGCATCCGGGCGCAACCATTGCTGTGCCGGTGGATTGCCCTACCACATTCGAGCATCTGGCCGAAAAACACCATGGACGTATCATGCGTACCCAGGTTGATACCCACGCGCTCATGGCAGCATCTGAGGCGCACAAGCTACTTTTGGCGCTGGATTGCAATGGCGTTTTTATCTTTTCGCAAGTGCATCCTGCGCCCGATGGCATGTTTGCATTGGGCAAGCTGCTGGAGCTGTTGGCCGCGCAAAAAGTCACCGTGCATCAAATCATCGACGCGTTGCCCGATTTTTACTGGCAGCGCCTGACACTTACCTGCCCGTGGGATGCCAAAGGACGCGTCATGCGCGAAGTCAACGAAGGTGTTGCCCCCTACATCATCGACACCATCGACGGTGTGCGCTTCTCAGCGGGCGACGGGCGCTGGGTGCTCATCCGCCCCGATGCCGACCGTCCCTTGCTGCATGTTGTCGCATTTGGGCACTCGGCAGCAGACACTGCACACCTGGTGCATCAGCAGCGGGCCTGGGTCGAGCAAATTGTCTCAAATCGCTGATGCGCAGTAGGATTGTAAACCGCCATACTCACAAGCCTTTGTTTGACAGGTTTTTTCCATCTATGCTAAACTTATAACCTGACATTAATGTAATCCTCGCTGCTTATCCCTATCGTCTTATTTTTGGCTTGTTTGTCAAGCTATGCAACAGATCAAGGAGAGTCAATGGCTGCTCTACTGGAAGTCAAAGGACTGAAAACACAGTTTTTCACGCAGGACGGCATTGTACATGCGGTGAACGGCATCTCTTACAAACTGAACGAGGGTGAAACCCTGGCAATTGTAGGAGAAAGTGGCAGTGGCAAAAGTGTCGGTGTCATGTCGCTCATTCATCTCATTCCGCAACCCCCCGGCAAGATCGCTGCTGGTGAAGTCTGGTTCGATGGTCAAGATTTGTTGAAGATGACCGACGACGAAGTTCGCCAGGTACGTGGCAATCGCATTGCCATGATCTTCCAGGACCCCATGACATCGCTGAATCCGGTACTAACCATCGGGCAGCAGATTATGGAGGCGCTGCAATTACACTTGGGCATGGATAAAAACCAGGCGAGGAATCGTGCCATCGAGCTATTGGAGATGGTGGGGATTCCTGGAGCAGCCAGCCGCCTGGATTCTTATCCGCATCAGTACTCCGGCGGTATGCGCCAACGTGTAATGATTGCCATGGGGCTTTCGTGTAATCCACAGCTACTCATTGCTGATGAGCCCACTACTGCGCTGGATGTCACCATTCAGGCGCAAATTGTCGATTTGGTCAGCAACCTTAAAGAGCAGCTCGGCATGGCGATTATCTGGATTACCCATGATTTGGGCGTTGTAGCGGGCCTGGCTGAGCGTGTCATCGTTATGTACGCCGGGAAAATCGTTGAAGAGGCTGAAGTTCACGAACTCTACGAGGAACCGCATCACCCCTACACCCTGGGCCTGCTGCGCTCTGTGCCTCGCCTGGACATGGGCAAAAGCAAACGCCTGATTCCCATCGACGGCTTGCCCCCCGATTTAGTCAACTATCCCGAGGGTTGTCCCTTTGCCCCCCGATGTTCCTACAGCACCGAAAAATGCTTCAAAGAAAATCCGCCCGACGAGGCTACCTCCCCTACCCGCCGTGTGGCTTGTTGGCACTGGGAAACCATGGTGGCTGACATTAAAGAAGGAGGCATCTATGTCTAGTCATAATGGCCACAGCAAAGATGTGTTGCTTGAGGTGAAAAACCTCAAAATGTATTTCCCCATCACCAAGGGAATCATTATCCAGAAGAAAATTGCTGACGTTAAGGCTGTCGATGGTCTTAATTTCAGCATCAAGCGTGGTGAAACATTGGGATTGGTCGGTGAATCGGGGTGTGGCAAATCGACAACCGGGCGCGCTATCTTGCAACTTTATCGCCCCACTGCCGGCAGCGTGCAATTCGAAGGCAAAGAACTCACCGTCATGAAAGGTGAAACGTTGCGGCATCAGCGGCGCGAGATGCAGATGATTTTTCAGGATCCCTACGCCTCGCTGAATCCCCGCCTGACCGTGGGCAACATCGTCGGTGAGCCGCTGGAAGTGCATAAACTGGCCAACGGCAAAGAACGCCAGGAGCGCGTTCAGGAATTATTGAAACTGGTAGGACTTAATCCCTACTTTGTCAATCGTTATCCCCATGAATTTTCGGGCGGACAGCGGCAGCGCATCGGCATTGCCCGGGCACTGGCTGTCAATCCCAAATTTATCGTAGCCGATGAGCCGATTTCAGCGCTGGATGTTTCGATTCAGGCCCAGATTGTAAACCTGTTGGAAGACCTGCAAGCAGACCTGGGGCTTACCTACTTGTTCATTGCCCATGATCTTTCCATGGTGCGCCACATCTCCGATCGTGTCGCTGTCATGTATCTGGGTAAAATTGTCGAACTTACCGACCACGAAACCCTTTACGAAGAACCACTACATCCTTACACGGTTGCCCTTCTCTCTGCCGTCCCCATTCCCGATCCTTACATCGAAGAAAAGCGGCATCGCATCGTGCTTGAAGGTGATGTGCCTTCACCCACCAACCCGCCCAGCGGTTGCAACTTCCGCACCCGGTGCCCCCGGGTCATGGATATCTGCGCCGAAGTCGAGCCCGAATGGAAAAATCTGGGCACAGATGGCAAAGAACACTGGGTAGCCTGTCATCTTTATTAACAACTTGCGTAATCACTCACGCTTCAATCTTTGCGGCAAAGGATTGAAGCGCATTACCTGTATCGTTACCCATTCGCTCGCTATCACCAGCTTCAGGGTACAAACTGTTAAACGACCTCCTGAAGTTGTGATAATCATACCTTTCAGCTCATAATACATTCAGTTATCAAGCTTTACCTGTAGCCAACGGAGGTAATCAAAAGCTCACACTTGCGATTCCATGTAATGAACCCTAGCCTGGCAAGCTAACGTTTCTCTATCAACCTTGCGCTCCGGCGCAAACCATTCTTCCATCTCACAGGAGGAGAATTGAAGTATGTCACGTAATAAGTGGATTATCCTGGTCTTGGTGCTCGTTCTTGGTGTTATTGCACTAAGCGCTTGCTCTCAGCCCACCCCTGAAGTCGTCGAGAAAATCGTCGAGAAAGAAGTAACCAAGGTCGTTGAGAAAGAGGTCGAAGTGACCAAGGTCGTCGAGAAAGAGGTCGTCAAAGAGGTCGAAGTGACCCCGACGCCCATGCCGGAACCTGTTACCATGCGTTCCTACAGCACCACCGACATCCCCTCCCTGGATCCCCAGGTTGCTGAAGATGTGGTATCCATTAACGCCATCGAGACCCTGTTCGTTCACCTGACCAACTACGATCTCGAAACTGCCGAAATCGTTCCCGAGACTGCTACCAGTTGGGATATCAGCGATGATGGTTTGACTTACACCTTCCATCTGCGCACCGACATCCCCTGGGTGAAACACAACCCTGTCACTGGCGAAACCAAACAGTGCATGGATGATGATGGCAATCCCCGCTTCGTGAATGCCAATGACTTTGTTTATGGCATCAAACGTGCTTGCAACCCCAACCTGGGCTCCTACTACAGCACCGTTATCGCTCCCCTTATCGTCGGTTGTGAAGAAGTCCTGAATGCCGAAGATCCTGACAACATTCCTGAAGAGTTGGTGGATGCCATTGGCGTCACTGCTGTGGATGAAGCAACTCTGGAAGTCAAACTGAACTTCGCTGCCAGCTACTTCCTGTCTATGACCCCCATGTGGACTTTGGCTGCTGTGCCGCAGTGGGCCATCGAGGCCAATGGCGACAACTGGACCGAAGCTGGTAACATTGTCACTGATGGGCGTTTTGTGTTGAACGAATGGGTTCATGGCGTGCGCCGCACCTACCTGCGCAACCCCCTGATGCCCAAAGATATGGTTGGCAGTGGTAACATCGAGAAGATGGTCACCAATGTTGTGCCCGACACCAGCACCGGCTATGCCTTGTGGATGAACAACGAAGTCGAGAATTCCGGTATTCCTGATGCTGAATTGCAAGGACATCTGGATAAATATGCCGACGAAACCATTCAGGTTCCTGACCTGGCTGTGTTCTACTTCGGTTTCCGCGAGACCAAAGCGCCCTTCGACGATGCCCGTGTGCGCCGCGCCTTCAGCGCTGCCTTCGATCGTGAAAAATTCGTCCAGGAAGTTCGCCAGGGCCAGGGCCTGCCTATGAAACACTTTGCACCTCCTGGCATCTTTGGTGCGCCTCCCATCGACGAAGTTGGTGTTGGCTTTGATCCTGAATTCGCTCAGCAGCAATTGGCCGATGCCGGCTACCCCAACTGCGAAGGCTTCCCCACCGTTACCCTGCTTGGCTACAGCGGCCAATCCACACTGAACTGGATTGAGTTCGCTCAGCAGCAATGGCAGGAGCATCTGGGTTGTAGCCCTGATGTCATCAAGATTGAGCAGCAGTCCTTCCGCGAATTGCTGGGTGCTACCAAGGCCGATGTGCCTGATGAAGAAGCCCCCAACATGTGGACACTTGGCTGGGGCCCCGACTATCCCGACGAGAACAACTGGGTCGGCGATGTGTTGTGGTGTGACAATCCTGGCAACCGCATGAAACGTACTTGCAACGAGATCGACGACATGATTGTCGCCGCTCGCGAAGAGACCGATCCTGCGAAACGGGTTGAAATGTACAAAGAGATTGAAGAGAAATTCTTCGGCGAAGAGGGTGAGATGCCCTTTGCTCCTCTGTACCTGCGTATTGCCTTTGTTGCCCAGCATAGCTGGCTGACTGCTCCTCGTGCCCTCTTTGGTGGCGAACAGTTCTATAACTGGACCATCGATCAGGCTGCTCAGGCGGCTGCAGCTAACTAAGCCCAATCGTGCTGAAGAGGGGCGTCTTGGCGTCCCTCTTCAGTCTTTTTTAGTAACGACTAACGTACCCGACTTCAATCACCACAAAGACACTAAGAACACCAAAAATTTAAAAACTTTTTCTTTTTCTGTGCCTTTGTTGCTTCGTGTCTTAGTGGTTTCTAGCCGAGCTACCTTCGTAGTAACCTTTTTTATTCAGTTTTGATGCAAGCTACGTTTTTTTGGGTAAAAGGTGGTTTGCATGAGAACTTAATCCAAGAATTTTTCTCTATGGAGTAATGCTATGACCCGATACATCATTCGACGGTTACTTGTCTCCATCCCTGTTATTTTCGCGATTGTTCTGTTTACATTTGCGGTGGTTCATGCGTTGCCAGGGGGCCCTTTCTCTAATTCAGGTGAAAAGGCAATGCCCGAGCAGATGCGCATCATCATGGAACGGCGATATGGGTTGGATCAACCACTTTACATCCAGTTTTGGAATTATTTGAAGATGCTGTTGCATGGTGACTTGGGCCCCATGATGCGCATGCGCAGTCAAACAGTCAACGATATTGTTGGGCAAACATGGCCTGTCTCGATTCAGCTTGGTGTATTGGCCATTGTTGTGGCTTTTGCCATTGGTGTGCCCGCGGGCATTTTGGCTGCACTAAAGCGCAATAGCTGGATTGACTATTTGGCCACCTTTGTTGCCGTTTTAGGTGTTTCTATTAACAACATTGTCATGGGCCCGTTACTGATTTTGATATTCGGCGTTTGGCTCAAATGGCTTCCTATTGCTTTCTGGGGGGCTGAGCCGCCCTGGATTTTAGGCATTTTTCCCAGGCCCAGTCTGGGGTTCTTTAGCCATGCCGTACTGCCTGTGTTCACCCTGGGCACAGCTATGTCTGCTGGCATTGCCCGCCTGACTCGGGCCAGCTTACTTGAAGTGCTGATGTCTGACTACATCCGCACAGCTCGGGCCAAGGGGCTCAAAGAACGTGTCGTGATTGTTCGCCATGCTCTTAAAAACTCATTGATTCCTGTTGCCACAGTCTTGGGGCCCATGCTGGCTGGTGTTTTGACCGGAACCTTTGTGGTCGAACAAATTTTTGCGCTCAATGGTATGGGCCGCCAATTCCTGGCCAGCATTGAGCAGCGTGAATACTTCCTTCTTTCCAGCTTGACACTTATTTTCTCAATTATGCTGGTTCTAGGAAATCTGTTTGTCGATATCATGTATGCCTGGCTCGATCCTCGCATTCGTTACGATTGATGACGCATCCCCAGACTCATTTATTCATTTGAAAGGATACGATATGGCTACAGAAAACACCTCTTTAGAACAACTCGGACAAGAGTTTGAGCAATTGCAGAAAAAACCACGCTCTCCCATGGGGGATGCTGTCCGCGAATTCAAGCAGAACAGAGTTGCAGTGATGAGTGTTATTTTCATCCTTATCATCGCTGTTCTGGCTATTTTTGCTCCCTTGTTTACGCCGTATGGTTACAATACGCAGAATACAGCTTATGCCCGCGAAAAACCAATGACTCCTTATGTCATTACCACCGATAAATATGAACAATGCCATTGGAAAGGAACCCCGCTGGATTTTGGCTGCACCGTCTACATTCTGGGCGCTGATGGTCTGGGGCGTGATCTGCTGAGCCGCTCCATCTTTGGGGCCCGCATCTCCCTGTTGGTGGCCATTATTGGCTCATCGGTCAGCCTTATCATCGGCACTATCTACGGCGTTATCTCAGGGTACTTCGGTGGCAAAATCGATGACATTATGATGCGCATTGTCGACTTCTTGTGGGCATTGCCAGTGTTGGTCATCATCATCATTATGACAGTCTACTTCAAGGCCCTGGCCAGAGCAGGCGCCACAGGGTTCAAGGGGCAACTCATCCAATGGGATCAAGCATTGGGGGGGCTCCTGTTTATGTTCGTTGCCATTGGCGCATTGAGCTGGTTGGGGATGGCTCGCCAGGCCCGTGGTCAAATCCTCTCGCACAAGAAAAAAGAATATGTCGAAGCAGCACTTTCCATTGGCGCTGGCAGTAACCGCATCATCTTCAAGCATCTGCTGCCCAACATCATCGGGCCGCTGCTGGTACTTGAATCGATGGCTATTCCCGGTTACATCGGCCTGGAAGCCTTCTTGAGCTTTATTGGCTTGGGCGTCAATCCACCCATTCCAAGCTGGGGCATTATGATTTCAGAAGGCTACCTGGGAATCAAATCCAACCCGCACTTGGTGCTGGTTCCCGGTACAGCACTCACGCTGCTTACGTTGGCATTCAACTACATGGGCGATGGCATCCGCGATGCTATTGATCCTCGGATTCACGGACGGTAAAATATGAACAGAGATATTCGGAGCATCAACCCCAAATTACTGCTTTTGATGATTGTTGGTGTGATCATTCTGGCGGGCGTTGCCTGCCAGTCGGGTGAGGTCATCACCCCTGCCGAAGCCACTGCTCGTGCAAAACAAAAACGTGCTGTTACGATCAAGAAGACCGCAACGCCCGGTGGTAAAACCGAAAGTGGCGCTGATGTGCTGGTTAATGGAACCAAAGCCAAACTGGTTGGCAAAGCCTACCTGGTCAGTATCTACAAAGAACCTGGCTCCACCCGCATTTTGACTCAGCAGGAAAAAGGTGTCGAGGTCGAGGTGCAGGATACGCAGGCTGTGGATGGCGTAACCTGGTATTTGATTGCCGCCCCGGCTGGACAAGGCTGGGTCAAAGCTGAAAATTTGGAAGCGGAAGGGGGCGCAGCCAGCGATTCTGGCCCGCAGCCTGGCGACACCGTTTATCTCACCAGCAAATCCTACCTGGTTAATCTGTACAAAGAACCTGGCAACATCCGCATCATTGCTCAGCAAGAGCGTGGCGTGCCTGTCGAGATTCAGGATATTCAGGAACTCGATGGTAACCTTTGGTATCTCATCGATGCGCCCACCGGCATCGGCTGGGTCAAGGCTGAAAGCATCAGCATCGAAAAACCATAACGGCCCCTTATTTTGAGCTTTACAAAACCCCGTCAATTTGGCGGGGTTTCTTTATGCCATCAGATTGTTTCCAGAATGGCGTCCAGCAGCGCCCGCGTCAATGCCTTGGCGTCCCAATCCAGGGCCTCGGCCCCCTCGCTGACAGGCCCCACACACGCGGGACAGCCTCGTTGGCAACTGCACCGGGCAACCACCCCTTGCGCAGCATGCAACAGCGTGCGCTGCAAATCGAATAAATGCTCAGCCAAACCGATGCCGCCGGGCGCTTGATCGTAGAGAATGATGGTGGGTTGACCTGTCTCTTTGCTTTCTGGCGCCACCAAATACCCGAGATCACCGGGGTCGCACATCAGGTGCAGCGGCGCCAGATTGCTGAGCAGATAAGCCAGTCCTCCCAGCCCCGAACGCAAACGCACACTCCGCTCGACCTGCCGGTGGCAGGCCCGGCACAGCGTACGCAGATTCTCCAGCCGGTTGGCGATTTTATCGTGACGATTCACGCCCGCCCGGTAGCCAAAAGAACGAAAAGGCTGCACATGATGAACATCGTGGGGATGACCAGCACGTTCAGGTGTGCCGCACAAGGTGCAACGATAACCATCGCGGGCACGGGCCTTTTGTCGCTGTTCGGGCCAGGTGGGCCCATAATCATTGGCATCCCCCTGCCACAAATCCAGCTCACGCAGATTGGCTACCAACTGCGGTGTGATGCTCAACCAGTAGCCGGTGGTCTCCAGGCGCTGCTCCGGCATCGCCAGCTTGTCAATCCGCAGGGTCTCGTGCGTCCAGCGCTTGATGCGACGATACCCTGTCACCTGCCGGCGAATCACCAAATCGCCCCGTCCCTTGCAAATCGCGCCCGATCTCACCTGCTGGCGCACTGTCAGAATATCGGCATGGCTGCTGGTGATGGCACGCGTGTAATAATCGACATCTGTTTCAGTCACCCAAGCGTGCCCCGCGTCCCAATCCAGGCGCTGCACCTGATAGGCGCGTCCCTGGTGCAGATAAATCGCTCCGGGATGTAGCAAGCTGGGGGCAGTTTCCCGATCCATCTCGCCCAGCGCTTCGCCCGATTCACCCGCCAGGATGAGGATGCCATCGGGCGAGGCGGTGCGCAGACTCACCTCGCTGGCCGGATATGCCTCCGACATCCAAAACCAACGGTCGCCCGCGCATTGCGCTTCGCCCATCTCGGCCAGCAGTTGCAAAAGCTCCTCCGAAAAAGCAAATTGCCCAAAAGCCTCCTCTTGCCGAAAGGGTAACTCAAAGAGCGCACAACGCAAATGCTCAGTCAAAATCAGCAAATTATCAGGGTTGATGAGGGCGTGTTCGGGCGAACGCCCAAAAAAGTAGCTGGGGTGCTGCACGATGTACTGATCCAACGCCCCACCTCCGGCCACAAAAAGCCCCAGCGCAGTTTGTTGCCCCCGGCCCGCGCGACCCGCCTGCTGCCAAACGCTGGCAATGCTGCCCGGAAACCCCACCAGCACCGCGGCTTGCAACGCACCAATATCGATGCCCAGCTCCAGGGCATTGGTGGCAACCACGCCCTGCACCTGGCCCGAGCGTAATCCCTGCTCGATTTTGCGGCGCTGTCCCGGCAGATAACCGCCACGATAGCCCACAACTCGCGTATCATCATCACCTTGTCGGGCCAGAGCCTCGCGCAAGTAAGTTAGCAGCAGCTCGACACCCATGCGGGAGCGGGCGAAAAAGATGGTTTGCAGGCCTGCCCGCAGCAGCTTGACACCCAGTTGCTGGGCCTCGAGCAGATTGCTGCGCCGCAGCCCCAGCTCCGGGTTCACCAGCGGGGGATTGACAAAGATGAAATGGCGCTCACCCGCGGGCGCACCATTTTCGGCGATGACCGTGACCTCTTTTTCGATAAGCCGTCGGGCATGTGCCGCAGGATTGGCAATGGTGGCCGAGGCCATGAGAAAGGAGAGCTCGGGGCGGAGTGCAGCATCCTGGCGGTAAAAATTTGTTATTCGTTGTAAGCGCCGCAGCACATTGGCCACATGCGAGCCAAAAACGCCCCGATAACTATGAATTTCATCCATGATCACGGCCCGCAAACCCCCAAAGAAGTGGCCCCACGCAGGATGATGCGGCAAGATGCCAGTGTGCAGCATATCGGGATTGGTGAAGATGATGCGGCTGTGCTCGCGAAGCCATTTGCGCTGACTTTTGGGCGTATCCCCATCGTAAATAGCCGCGGTCATGGAGCCTGGCAGGCCCGCCAACAACTTTTGCAGCGTGTGCCGTTGATCTTGCGCCAGCGCTTTGGTCGGAAAGATGTACAGCGCCCGGGCATCGGGATTGGCCAGCAGCCAGTGCAGCACCGGCAAATGATACGCCAAAGTCTTGCCCGACGCCGTGGGCGTGACCACCAGTGTGTTTTCATTGCGCAGCGCTGCCGCTATGGCCTGGGCCTGATGGCTGTAAGGCTGATGAATGCCCTGCTCGTGCATGAGCGCCACCAGACGGGCATCCAGGCTCGCGGGCCAGGGCGCATGATGCGCGGGCCGGGCAGGCGTGCGCTCCCACGCGGTGACGCGCGCCTGAAACGCACGATCTCGCTGCAATGTCGAGAGAATAGCGTGGGGGTCAGGCATGGGCGTGAGGGGGGCGGCGCGCTTGAATCTGGTTTACGGGGCTGAGGCAAGCAACATCAGCGCCCGCTGCAATTGGCTATCTGGTTCCTGACGTAGCCCCCATTGTCCCAAAGGCACTTCTACATCGGGCAGAACGCCTGTGCCCTCCATGGTTTCGCCATTGGGCAAAATCAATGTCTCGATAGCCAGGCGAATGAGTGAACCATCGGGCAGACTGAAGCCAGTGATGCCTTCGGTATTGCCGGCGGTGGGCATGCCCACCAGGGTGGCCCGTCCCGATTGCTTCATGGCTGTGGCAAAATACTCTGCCGCGCTGTGGCTCGCACCATCTGAAAGTACCACCATGGGCGTGGTTTCGTTCCATTTGATCGGGCCACGGATGCGCCAGATGGTACGTGTGGCATTTTCGCGCAATTTGCCCTGCTCGCCAAAGATGCCGGTGGTAAAGATGGCAATGGCAGCATCGGCGTTGCCGCCAGGGTTATGGCGCTGGTCGTAGATGAGTCCATCCAGTGGGCCCTCCTCCTCCAATTTGTGCAGCATGTCCAGAATGTTGGCTTCGGCATTGCCGCTGTATTCGGGCACACGAATGTAGCCGATGTGCGGTGATTCGGAGAGCGTGGTGTAGTACCAGCCATCGCAGCCGGAGGCGTCTTGGTTTTGGATGGTGACAGTTTGGGGCTCGGTGTCGGGGCCCTGCCACACGGTGAGCTTGAGCGTGGGCTGGTCGGCATAAAGTTTGCGCAGCAGCTCGCGTGAATAACCCTCCTCTTCTCGTATCACCTCTTCGCCATCGATGGCCAGGATGATGTCGCCCCGATGCAGACCGGCATCGTGTGCGCCTCCCTGGTCGCATACATCCCAGATGAAGAGATAAGCATCTTCGCGGGCGGGCCACACATCCATTCCCGGCCAGGGGCGCCCAGCAGTTTCATCCGGGAGGTCGAATTCGCTGGCAAAATGGCTGGCGGGCACAAAACGGCTGTGATTGTCGTGCAATTCGGCAATCAGGGCGGCCATGAGCTGCTCGAAGGTTTCGTGGTCGCTGATGGCCTCGAATTTCGGGCGGTAGCGTTCGTGGATGGCATCCCAGTCGACACCGTTGAAGTTGCCACGTACATAATCCTGTTTGACTTTGTTCCAGGCCAGTTCAAACATGCCTGGGTAATCGTCCGGGGCGATGACTGCCGCGCTGCCGCCTATGGGGGTGGCTGGCACAACGGTTACTTGTTTTTTCATCGCCTCCATGGTGGCCATGAGCGGGTTCAATGTGGGCTTGGCCTGGGGTGTAGAAGTGGGCTGGGGCGCGGGGGTGGCTGTGGGGGCGGGGGTCGCGGTGGGTTCGGGCGCAGATGTTGCTTTATCCACCAAAACCGGGGTGGTTGTTGGGGCAGGCGTTGCTGTTGCCTGACAAGCCGTGAGCAGCAGCAAAAGAATGAGGCTGATGAGGATGGGGTGCAGTTTCATGGTTTGTGCCCTTTAGTTGGTGGCAAAGATGAGCGGCCCGTAAATGGCGGTGCTGAGAACGGCATCTACGGCCAGGTAGGTGAGTAAAAAGAGCATGGAGGAGTAGGTGTCGCGGCGATAGGTGGCAAGCCAGGCCATCCACAGGCTGAACAGGAGGATGAAGGCAGGAATGCCTATTTGCAGGGGCAGCGCCATCCACGGGGGAATGATGGGCAGCCAGGCTGAGAAGGGCACGTAGTCAATCATCGCGCCCATGAACGCGACTTTGATGAACCAATAGCCCAAAATGGGAATGCCCAGGCTGGCCAGGGTGCCAGGTGCGGTGGGGGCGTTGCTGCCCCGACGCAGGAAGAAAGTGAGGATGTAGAGAACCAGGGGAACGAACATCCACATGAGGGCAAAGGGGATGAGTAGCGCACCAGAGATGAGCCCGAACGTGGTTTTGGCAGCCAGTGCCTGGTAATCCTGGCTGCTGAGTTTGGCGTAGTTAGCCCGCACATCGGGATGTGTGCTGGCATAGAGAACACGGAAGCCTTTTTCGTGGTCACGTTCCAGCCATGAGGCGTGCAGCCAGGTGTCGGCATCGGGGAGGATGAAGGGGCTGCGGGAGTCGCTGCCGGTAAAGCTGAGCAGTTGGTAGGTATCGGGCTGGCCTTCCCGGAAGAAGAGGGTGCTGATTTGATAGGCGTCGTTGCGCATGGTGTGGTCGACCAGGGCCCGAAAGATGATGACCAGTTCGGGGTTGTTGCTGCGGCTGGCGTGAATTTGTGTAATTTTGCCAGTGCTGTGGCTTTGCAGGGGGGCGCGTGCGCCTGCCTGCAAGCCAGCTTGGTGCGGTGGGCGGTAGGATAGTTGATAGGTGCGCGGTATGAGGATGAGCGTTGGTTTGGTTTTTGCTTGCGGGTGCTGGTTAGGAAAGTTGAGATAGTTGGTTTCGACAGAGCCTGCCGCGGGGCCGGTGTGAACTTCGATGCTCCAAAAGATGTAGACCTGTTCGTTGGTGAGTCCCAGCTCGGGGCCCAAAAAACGGCTGCTGGCAGCTAGTCGGGGCTCGGCCAGGGTTTGAATGGCCTCGGGGCTGCTGTTTTGGCGGGCGTCGGGCAGATATTGGATGGTGACTCGGAATTGGCCCATGGGCTGCTGCGCCCAAAGTGCATGCAGGGCGCCCTGGCTATCAAAGGCCAGCTCGGGCCAGATGCCTTTTGCATCCACCAGGATGTTTTGGTTGTTGGCATCCAGACGATAGAGGCCCGGTGCTGTGCGCGGGCCTGCAAACCATACGGTTGGCTCATTTTGGGTGTTGATGGCTACTGCGTAATCACCTACCCGATGTTCGCCCGAAAGTTTTTGCGGCGCTTCGGGCATCTCTCCGGTGGCGGGGTCGATGCGTGCGCTGTAAAGCTGCTCGTTGCTTATCCAAAAGAGCTGTACCCCATGGGAGACCCAGTAGGCCCGTGGTTTGTCGGGGCGGGCCATGCCGATTTCTGGGTAGTCGTGCTGCCAGCGTTTTTCGCCGTTGCCTTCCAGCAGGATGGCACGGGGGAAGATGCGGCCATTTTTATCAGCCGCCAGCAAAAAGAGTGTTTCGTTGTTCGGGCCCAGGGCAAAAACTGGTGCATCGCCTGTAACGGTGGCTCCCAAATCTTGCGCCCGACTCCAATCGGGCGCGTTCAGCCAGATGCGTTCAGGCTTGGCGCAGGCGGCCAGCAGAAGGCTTATGAAAATCAGCAGGAGCCACCGGACAAAGGTTTGTGGCCGCATCGGTTTATCTCCTGGCGTCAGACTTTTTGGCTCGACGCACAGTGCATTCGTAGATGGGGGGATGCTCGAAGGGGGGCAAGGTTTTATCGGGGAAGTTTTCGGTCAGCAGCATGGCAAATTCGCCCAGAGCCATGGCTGTGGCGCCCCAAATTTGATGTCCGTTGACGCCAAAGTAGGGCACATCGTACACTTTGTCGCGATAAGTGCTTTTTTTGATGTGGCGAAAATCTGGGTCCAGCAGGATGCTCAGGGGTGTTTCCAGCATGCTTTCGATTTCCCCTTCGTTGGCGCGCCAGCGCGGGCGCCGGGGCGTGAAGCCCACAACAATCTGAATGCAAAAATGACTTTGGGGAATGTAGATGTGGGTCAGGCGTCCCAGTACTTCGACATCATCAGGATTAACGCCAATTTCTTCGTAGGCTTCGCGGATAGCGGTTTGGGTGACTGTTTCGTCGCCATCGCGGGAGCCGCCAGGCATGGAGATCTGCCCCGGATGTTGGGGTAAATTGTGGTGGCGCTCAGTAAGCACCACATAAAGATGTCCGTCGATGGGGTAAAGGAGCAGCAGGACAGCAGCGCGACGACAGGTTTTTGAACCTTCTTTGTAGACTTTGGGGTCTAGCAGGCGATAGCCGGGGGCCATCAGTTTTTGGCCGCGCAGGCCAGGCAATGTGCCTGCCAGCGCGTTGCGAATATCGGTTGAACTCAGTGCGGGCATAGATAACGTGTGTGGGAGTAAAGATGAATGGGTGATAAAGGGGGCGCAAGTGGTTACCGGCGAGATTCAGGAGGTGGGACGTTCACGGATGACTTCCAGGGCATCTTTGCCCAGGATGCGTTGTAAGCCTGCCACCAGCTCTGAGCTGTAGCCCGTTTTGCGCTGCGGAAAGCGTAGACGACACGCCTGACGGGAATCGAGCAGGGTCAGGGTAATGGTGTCTTCGCCAGGGAATTGTTCCAGCAGTTGCATCACCTGGTCCAGGCGGGCGATGTCCAGGTGAGGTTCTTCGGTGAGGGTAAAGCGAATGTTGAGGGTGCGGCGGGGCGCGGGGCGGGGACTGACAGGCGCTGGGGGTTCTGGGCTGGCTGCGGTATCATAGGTGGGCATCCAGCCGATTTCTGCTGTGTCCATCGCTGGTGATTCTGGCTCAGGCTCGGCAACGGGAGCAGGCGGGGCATTGTAGCTGGGGGATGTCTCTTTTATGGCGGAGGGCTCTTGCAGGCTGTCGGCCCGAACGGGCAGTTTGTTGGTGATAGATTCGGCGATGATGCCAGCTTTGTCGTTGCGTACATCCACCTTGCCCCGCACCAGCACAATCGAGCCTTCGTAAAGCAGGTGGCTGCTTTTTTCATACAATTTGGGGAAGACTGTCACGTCGCAAACGCCCTGCATGTCTTCCAGACTGACAAAGGCCATGCGATCACCTTTTTTGGTGTTGATGGTGCGGGCGCTGGCCACCATGCCCAAAATTGCCACAGAGCGACTCTTTTTGTCGATGGTGACATCGGTGCAGGTGGCGTTGATGGCATGTTGGTAGTTGACGGTAACTTCCAGCAGGGGATGGGAGGAAACATAGACCCCCAGCAGTTCTTTTTCCCAGGCCAGTTTTTCTTTTTGCGAGATGCTTTGGTATGAGGTGGCCAGCGTTAAGTCTTGATGGGTGTTGATTGTATCATCGTCGCCCAATAGATCGAAAAGGCTGCCCTGGCCGATGTCTTTGGCTTCCCAGATGCTTTTGGAAAGGGCTTGCATCTGTTCCAGGGTGGCCAGGAGTTGTTCTCGCGGGCCCCAGGCATCCATGGCTCCTACTTTGATGAGCGCTTCCAGGGTGCGACGATTGACTTTGCGCAGGTCGGTGCGTTTGCAAAAGTCTTCAGGCGAGGCAAAGGGGCCCTCTTCTCGGGCTCGTAAAATTTCGTGTACCGGGCCTTCGCCCACATTTTTGATGGCGGCCAGGCCAAAGCGGATGGCAGAGCCGGGCTGCACCCGAAAATCGAAGCGTACCCGCCCGAAGGTTTTTACTTCGTCCGTGTTGGGGTTTTCTTTGATGGTAAAGCCCATGCCCGAGTGGTTGATGTCGGGGGGCAACACCTCGATGCCCATGTGGCGGCATTCGTTGATGAAGAGGGTCACTTTTTCAAGATTATCCAGGCCTACGGTGAGCAGCGCGGCCATGTACTCTACCGGGTAGTAGGCCTTGAGATAAGCTGTTTGCACTGTGATGACGCCATAATCGGCGGCATGGCTATTGTGGACGAGGATGTCGTTGGCCACAAAGTTATGGGTCTCGGGTACTTCCAGATCGTAGGTTTGCTTTTCACCTACGTATGCGATGCTAACGATTTCGTCCCAGTAGATGTCCTCTTGAATGGTGTTGACAGGTTCGCCGGGGTTTGTTGGATGAAGGCTCATCTCAGCGGTGAAGGTGTTGATGTTTTCATCGCCGGTAATGGAAATGTGCCATTGCTGCCTCTTATCCTTCTCGGAGGTCGTCATTGTGCGCAAATGGCTGATGATGCCAAGACGCAGGAGCAAGTGTTGGAGTTGGCGGGCCATTTTCTCTGATGCAGTGGCATAGCGGAGGCTGCTGCCTGTTTCTTTCCACATGTGGCTGATGAGCAGCGCAATCTGCCGGTTGGGAAGTTCGAAAATTTCGGCAGGAATCATTGCCTCTTGGTTTTGCGCGTTTGCGGCCAGCAAATGGCCCAGGCTAATGATTTGATGCGCTTCCCAGTGCTGTTTTCCCTGAACCGGGATGTGGCGCGGGGTCGCGATGCGCTGGCCGGGGGTCAGGTCTTTTAACCAGCGCCAGCCTTTATGAGTGTAAAAGGGATGGTTGGCAGTGGCTTCGATGGCCCGCCCGGTGGCTGTTTGCAGCCGAAAGACCGGTTTGAGGCCATTTGCCATCACGCGGGCCACTGGCCGATGTTGCAATGTTAGCTCGGCAGTGTTGCAACTTAGTGTGTGAGTGAGCGTGGTCTGGTTGGCGTACAGGGCCTCGATGCGTATCAGACGCCCGGTGTCGGCATCCAACACTTCGACATCGCCGGGCAGGCATTTGTTGAATCCGTAGTTGGCAAAATAGACGATGTCGTCATAAATTTCTACGGCATTTTGATGGGGAATGCCATGGGCCACCGCACCTTCCAAAAATTTGACCCGGTGCAGGGCCATTTCTTTATCCTTCTTCTTGGAAACAGCACGACGCATGAGATCTGCTTCGCCCGGTGTGTAGCCCGCCAGTTGCGAAGCAATCTGAATGATTTGTTCCTGATAGACGATGATGCCATAGGTTTCGGCCAAAATCGGCTCCAGCGATTCGTGTTTGTATTGCACCTTTTCGTGGCCGTGCAGGCGTTTGATGTAGGTGGGAATGTATTGCATGGGGCCTGGACGGTACAGCGAAATGGCAGCGACGATGTGTTCGAATTTGCTGGGCTTCATGTTGCGCAACATGCCGCGCATCCCCTCCGATTCCACCTGGAAGACCCCGGTCACATCGCCCGAAGCCAACAATTCGTAGGAACGAGGATCGTCGATGGGGATGTTGTTGAGGGTGAGTTCGACGCCATGGCGTTCTTTGATGAGTTCAGAGGCCACGCGCATGATGGTGAGGGTCGAGAGTCCCAAAAAGTCCATCTTGAGCAGTCCCAACGATTCCAGAATCGGGTAGGTGTATTGGGTGATGTAATCGCGCACCGCTTTGCTGGGGGCCCGTAGCAAGGGTGTATAGTTGACCAGGGGTTTATCGGCAATGATTACGGCTGCCGGATGAATGCTGATGTGACGAGCCACGCCTTCCAGCTTTTTGGCATTATCCAGCAGTTCTCGCACCTCCGGGTCCTGCTTGTAAAGCGCTTTAAGCTCATTTACCTCCTCTATGGCATCTTTTAGTTTGATTTTAGGCCCGGTGGGAATCAATTTGGCAATCCTATCCACCTTGTCCAGCGGGATGTTCATGGCTCGGGCCACATCGCGCACGCTGGCTTTGGCTTTCATGGTGCCAAACACCACAATTTGCGCTACCTGGTCATCACCATATTTTTGGATGGTGTATTCGATCATCTGGTCGCGCTGGTCATCGGGGTAATCGAGATCGAAGTCAGGCATTGAGACACGCCCGGGGTTCAGAAAACGCTCGAAAATCAAATTATTGGGCAGCGGATCCAAATTGGTGATGCCCATGGCGTAGGCCACCAGCGAGCCCGCGCCTGAACCGCGCACATTCCACCAAATGCCCTTGCTTTTGGCGTACTCGCACAAATCCCACACGATGAGATAGTAGGTGTCGAATCCCATGTCGTGGATGATTTTAAGCTCATGTTCTTTGCGCTGCTGCACTTTGGGCGAGTTCGCTTCATCACCGTAACGCTTTTTCAGGCCAATATCGGTGAGATGCCGCAAATAAAGTTCATCGTTGTCAAAGCCATCGGGCAAGGGATAAATGGGCAAATTGTAGCCACTGGTCGAAAGGTCAACCTGGCACATCTCAGCGATTTTGACCGTGTTATCAAACGCACTGGCCGGAACATCCAAATAGGGCCGGAACGCAGCCTCGAGTTCGGCCCGGGATTTGAGATAGTAGCTGCCTCCGCCCGACATGCGCATCCGTTTCTCATCATCCAAAATTGCGCCGGTTTGCACGCAAAGCAAGATATCCTGGGCATCTGCATCCTCGGCCCGGGCGTAATGCACATCATTGCTGACAATCATCTCTAAATCGTATTTTTTGGCCAGCGCCACCAGCTTTTTGTTTACCCGGCGCAGTGCCGGAATATCGTGCGGTTGCAGCTCTACAAAGAAGCGTTCTCGTCCAAACACGTCGATGTACCAGCGCAGGCGCTCTTCGGCCATTTGGTCGTTGGCGGGCTGCTTTTCGTCGTTGAGATAATAAGGTATCTCGCCTCCCAGACAGCCGGTGGTGGTGATGAGCCCCTCGTTGTATTGGGCCAGCAAATCGGCATCGAAGCGGGGTTTGTAGTAAAACCCGCGCAAATTCGCTTCGGAGATGAGTTTGAGCAGATTGAGGTAGCCGGTGTAATTTTGTGCCAGTAGCAAGCTATGATGCCGCACACTATCCTTTTGCGGATTGCGCCCGGTCATGGGGCGGCCCCAGCGGGTCATGTAGGCCTCGACGCCGACAATCGGTTTGATGCCAGCCTTGGTCGCGGTCAGAAAAAAGTCGATCATGCCGTGCATGTTGCCATGATCGGTTAGGGCCAGGGCCGGTTGCCCCAGCTCTTTGGCCCGCTGAACCAGATTATCCAGCGAACTCAGACCATCCAGCAGCGAAAATTGGCTGTGGACATGCAGATGAACAAAGTCACCTTTCAGGGGGGATGGGGGAAGTGTTCCTTTGACGGGCATGGTTGTGTGGCTGTGAGTAAGAGCTGAATAGGTTATTGGCCGCGGGCGCCAAAGATGGCTGTGCCCACTCGCACGATGGTGGCACCCTCGGCAATGGCGATTTCGAAATCATGACTCATGCCCATGCTAAGCTGTGACCAATCGTGGCCCGGAAAGTTATGAGCCAGGGTGTCGCGCAACTGCCGCAGCGCCCGAAACACAGGGCGGGCTGTTTCGGGATTGGGATCGTAAGGGGGGATGGTCATCAGGCCATGAAAACGCAGGTGAGACAACGTTAGCAGCTCGGGCAAGTGATGTTGTAAATCTTGCGGGCCCCAGCCATGTTTGCTGCTCTCGCCCGAGATATTGACCTCCAGCAGCGCATCCAGTATCTGATTTTGTGCTGCGGCCAGGGTGTTGAGCTTGCGCGCAATTTTAATGCGATCGATGCTGTGGATGAGATGGGGTTGGCAGGCCAGGGCCACTTTGGCTTTGCGGCTCTGGATGGGCCCGATGAGGTGCAGGCGCAACGTTGCACCCGTGGCTTCGGGATTTTGGATGATTTTGGCATAGGCTTCTTCGGGACGATTTTCGCCAAAGTCGAGCTGATCCGCGTCCAGGGCCTGCGCTATTTGGGGCCACGGATGCGTTTTGCTTACCGCCACCAGGGTAATATCCTCGGGATATCTTCCGGCCAGCCGCGCCGCTGCGAGTATGCGTTCTTTGACACGTTGCAGGTTTTGTGCAATGTTGGGCATAAGGTGTAAAAATGTGATGCGTGAGGGGTTAAATAAGTGATGCTATGAATTTAAAATAAACCTTGAGCAGGGGCAAACTTTACGGCAAACGCCTTAGCCTTTCTTTTGTCGTTTTTGCCAGCGTTCGCTAAAACTTTCGCTGGCCACGGGGGGGAATGCGCGGCTATCGGTCCAGGCCGAGAGGGGCGCTGGCAGCTTTTTAATCCACCCGGCATCGGTGCGCGGTGTCAGCTTTTGGGCGCTGGCAGCCATCTTACGTCCAATCTTGAATAGGGTAGGATGTTTGACAGCCTGGGTGTAGGCCTTGAGGCCGCTGCGTAGCCATGACGGCGCCAGGCCCGCGTCTACACTGTCGGCCCGCAGCTTGAGCAACATGCGCGGAATATCGATGTGAACAGGGCAGGCTTCGGTGCAGGCTCCGCACAGGGTAGAGGCTTGCGGTAGTTCGTGCCAAGGAAAGAGCCCATCCAGCGCAGGGGTCACCACAATGCCAATGGGGCCCGGATACACCGAATCGTAAGCGTGGCCGCCAATGCGGCGGTAAACAGGGCAAACATTCAGGCATGCGCCGCAGCGGATGCAGTATAGGCTTTCGGCCAGTTCGCCATTCAGGGCGTTGGTGCGACCGTTATCGATGAGGATGATGTGGACTTGCTCGGGGCCATCTTCATGGTCGTTGCGACGGGGCCCGGTGGCAATGGAGGTGTAAACGCTGAGTTCCTGACCAGTGGCAGAGCGGGCCAGCAATTGTAGCAGCGTGGCCAGCTCAGTCAGGGTAGGGGCCATGCGCTCGATGCCCACCAGCGCCACATGAATCTTGGGCGTGGTGGTGACAAAGCGGCCATTACCCTCATTGGTCACCAGCACGATGCTACCTGTTTCGGCCACAGCAAAGTTGGCGCCGCTAATGCCCATGTCGGCCTGCAAAAAACCATCTCGCAGGGCCCGCCGTGCTGCTGCGGTCAGGTCAGGAATGCTGGCATCCAGGGGGGTGCCCAGGTGTTTATTGAAGAGCTTTTGCACGCCCTCCAGGGGCCAGTGTACCACCGGAGCGATGATGTGGCTGGGGTGGTCGTGGGCCAATTGCACAATGTACTCGCCCAGGTCTGTTTCCAGCACGTCGATGCCGGTGGCCTCTAGCGCGCCATTGATTTCGATTTCTTCGCTGAGCATCGATTTGCTCTTGATGACCCGCTGTACCTGGTTTTCTCGGGCAATGCGCAGCACGATTTCTCGGGCTTCTGCGTCATCTCGGGCCCAATGCACCACGCTGCCATTGGCCTGAGCATTGCGCTCAAAGGTTTCCAGATGTTCGTCCAGCCGGGCAATGGCATTCGCGCGGATAATGCGCCCATGTGCGCGCAGGGCTTGCCCGTGCGGCAATCGCTCGAAGGCATCTTTGCGACCCTCTACAAAATGGCTCATGGCCCGATGCAGTGCGAGTTGCATTGGTTTATCTTGCAGGGCTTGGTGGGCCCGTTGATTAAAGGATGTTGTTGGGGGGCGCAAGCTGTTACCTCCTGTTCCGTAAATAGATGCCTTATACCTGATGTGTGACTTTTCTATTCTAAAAAGCGGGCGCTAATGCATTAATCTACTGTTCCGCAAACAGACGAAGGGACGACGGAAGATGCTGTTTTCGTCCATGTTCGTCGGCTTGTTAAGCAGAAGATGCTAGATAAGCCCGTTGATGCGCCATAAAAAGTTGCACATTAGGTATGCCTTATGATTATTGTGTTTTAGCCCGGGGGCGAGCCAAACAAAAGGGGGATGGCGTGCGGTCAAGTATACCACTTTTTGTCCCTTCTTGGGTAGGATTGGTCGTGGTGCCGCTGTTTTTGTGGGAATGAATTGTGCCCCTGGGCGCGTCCAATGCTGAATTCGATTGTTCTATCCAGTGCCAAACCCTTCAAAGTTCATGCTTTTGCCAGCCTTGCGACAGTTCATTTGAAAATTGCCAATCTAAAAAGATGCTGATATACTCGTAAAATGAGGCCAATAGCATGAAGTTTGCGAGTTTGCAAGACGTTTTGCAGCTCGTTGGGGAATAGGCTATTGGTTATCTCGCAAAACTGCAATCTTGATAACATCTTAGCTGCTCGATGTCGGCAGCCTGCCATGATTTTCCATTCCATTTGACGCTCACCAAAAAAGGATGTGCTATGGCTCACGCAATGGAACATGATCTCAACAGTAGTACGTTGTCACCTGGGGATGTGCAGTTAACGGTTAAAAATGTCAAGCTGCGGTTTGGGGGGGTGACCGCACTGGCCGGCGTTGGTCTGACCATCAAGCAAAGTGAGATTATTGCCATTATCGGGCCCAATGGCGCGGGGAAGACATCGCTGCTCAATTGCATCAGCGGCTTGTACAGGCCCCAGGAGGGCACGATTACCTTCAGAAACAAGGGCCGGGAGTTCGATCTGATGAAGCTTGGGCCTCACAGCATTGCCCAGGCAGGCGTGGCCCGGTCATTCCAGAACATCGAGCTGTTCAAGCATATGACAGTTTTGCAAAATTTGATGTCGGGCAGCCATGTACACATGAAAACAGGGCTTTTATCGGGGGCGTGGTATTGGGGGGCGGCACAACGGGAAGAAATTGAATATCGAAAGTTTATCGAGGAGATTATCGACTTGCTTGAAATTCAGGCCATTCGCAAAAAAACTGTGGGGACATTGGCCTATGGCCTGCAAAAGCGGGTAGAGTTGGGGCGGGCGCTGGCCATGAAGCCTTCGATTTTGTTGCTGGATGAGCCCATGGCGGGCATGAACTCGGAGGAGAAGGAGGACATGGCCCGCTTTATTCTGGATGTGAATGAAGAGCATGGCGTGACCATTGTCCTCATCGAGCATGATATGGGTGTGGTGATGGATATTTCGGACCATGTTGTGGTGCTTGACTTCGGGCAAAAGATTGGCGATGGCACGCCCGATGAAGTACGCAAAAATGCCCGGGTTGTCGAGGCGTATCTCGGCGAAGATTCGGGCACGTCCATGTTCTTCTGATTGACCGCATCAGCTTAGTCGTGGCGTCTGGCCGCAGTTTTTGGCAATTGTAGGCACCACCCCGCCAGAAAGGCAATACCGACTGCATTTTTTTAACAATCGCATCTACCGCATCTCTCAACCACACACATTGAAAGCTATGCAGCCTGAAACTTTTCCCCAATTTTTGCTTGAAAAAGCACGTCTTTACGGCGACAAAAAAACAGCTTTACGAGAGAAAGAGTTTGGCATCTGGCAGAGTGTAAGCTGGGCCGACTATTTGCAGCATGTCAAGTATTTTAGCATGGGGCTTGTGAGCATGGGCTTTGATTCAGCTCATACCGTGGCCATCATTGGCGATAATCGTCCAGAATGGGTTTACGCCGAACTGGCGGCCCAAAGTGCGGGCGGGCGCTCTATTGGTATTTATCAGGATAGCATCGTCAAAGAGGTGGCGTACATCATCACCCACAGCGATGCCAAGTTTTTGGTGGTGGAAGATCAGGAGCAGGTGGATAAAATTATCGAGCTTTGGCCCGAGCTGCACACTGTCGAGAAAGTGATTTATTATGACCCCAAAGGCTTGCGCAATTACACCGAGCCTTATTTGATGAGTTTTTCCGAAGTGGAGGCTTTGGGCCGGGATTTTGAGACCACGCATCCGGGCTGGTTCGAGAAGCAGGTGGCGCAGGGACGAGGGGAGGATATCGCCATCTTGTCCACAACCTCGGGAACCACCAGTTTTCCCAAACTGGCGATTCTTACCCATAAAAATCTTATCAGCATGGGCCGAAATCTTATGGCGGTGGATCCCATGGGGGATGACGATGAGTTTGTTAGTTTTTTGCCACTACCCTGGATTGGTGAGCAGATGATGGCGCTGGCTTGCAGCTTGCAGGCAGGCTTCACGGTCAATTTCCCAGAGGAACCAGAGACCGTGCAGGCCAATATCCGCGAAATTGGGCCGCAGACCATGTTTTCACCTCCCCGCATCTGGGAAAACCTGGTGAGCCAGGTGCAGGTGCGCATCGAAGACACCACCTGGTTCAAACGCAAGGTCTATGATTGGGCGATTCCCATCGGCTACCAAATGGCTGATGTGCGCTTTAACAAAGAAACGCCCAGTTTTTGGCTGAAGCTCAAGTACAAAATTGCCGATTGGGTGATGTTTTTGCCCATCAAGGATCATCTGGGCTTGCGGCACATTAGGCAGGCCTACACGGGCGGCGCGGCGCTGGGGCCCGATGTTTTTCGCTTCTTCCATGCACTGGGCGTGAATCTCAAGCAGATTTATGGCCAGACCGAAGTTAGCGGCATTGCTGTTTTGCACGAAAATGGCGATGTCAAATTTCAGACGGTGGGCACGCCGATTCCTGAAACTGAGGTGAAAATTGCTGAGAATGGCGAAATTTTGGTCAAGAGCCCTGCAGTTTTTCAGGGCTACTACAAAAATCCCGAAGAAACCAAAAAATCATTGGTGGATGGCTGGCTGCAAACGGGCGACGCAGGTTATTTCGATGATGATGGGCATTTGATTGTGATTGATCGGGCCAAAGATGTAATGACGCTTTCTGACGGCACCAAGTTTAGTCCCCAGTTCATCGAGAACAAGCTGAAATTTAGCCCCTACGTGAAAGAAGCGGTGGTTTTTGGTGGCGATTGGCCCCAAGTCACCGCCATGATCAACATCAACATGGACAATGTGGGCAAATGGGCAGAAAAGAATCAATTGGCGTACACCACATACACCGACCTGGCGCAAAAGCCCGAGGTTTACGAGTTGGTGCGGGCTCATGTGGTGCAATCCAATGCCGATTTACCCCAGGCCGCCCGAATTCGCCGGTTTTTGCTGCTACACAAAGAGCTGGATGCCGATGATGCTGAGTTAACCCGTACTCGCAAAGTGCGGCGGCGTTTTGTAGCTGAACGTTATAGCGAAATCATCGAAGCCCTGAACAGCGATAGCGACTATCTGGATGTCGAGACTGTTATCACCTATCAGGATGGCCGCACCACTGTCATTAAGACCCGTTTGAAGATTGAGGAGCTGTAAAGCGTATGGACAAGTTTTTGCAATTGACCCTGACCGGATTGACCAGCGGCGCGGTTTATGCGCTGGTGGCCCTGGGCTTCGTGCTCATTTACAAATCCAGCGATGTCATCAATTTTGCCCAGGGCGAATTTTTGCTCATTGGTGCGTATTTGGCCTACTTTGTCATGGGACAGATGGGGATTCACTGGAGCATCGGCATCATTCTCACCATTATCGTGGCCGCGGGCCTGGGCATGCTCATCGAGCGTCTGGTGTTGCGCCCGCTCATCGGTGAACCCATCATTTCGGTGATTATGGTCACCATCGGCTTGGCCAGCCTGCTCAAAGCTGTTGTCGGGGGCATTTGGGGAACCAATCCCCAGGTGTTTCCTGCGTTTATTCCCAAAAGCGAGGTTCACATTCTTAATGCGGTAGTCACTGCCGACAAGCTGTGGGCCATTGTCATTGCCCTGGCCTTCCTCATCATCTTTACCCTCTTCTTTCGTTACAACAAAGAGGGCATTGCCATGCGTGCAGTGGCCGATGACCAGCAAGCTGCGCTGAGCATGGGCATTAGCGTGCAGCGCATTTTTGCCCTGGCCTGGTCTATTGCTGCCATGACCGCCGCGGTGGCAGGTATCATCGTGGCCAATGTGCTGGAAGTGAGTCCCAATTTGTCGGGCGTGGGCTTACACGTCTTTCCGGTGGTCATCCTGGGCGGGTTGGATAGCATTCCCGGCGCACTCATCGGCGCGGCCATCATCGGCCTGCTGGAAGCCTACGCAGGTGGCTACGTGGGAGATGGCAGTTTGGCCCAGGTCATTTCTTATGTCGTCCTCATTCTTATTCTGATGATTCGTCCGTATGGCCTTTTTGGTCAGGAAATTATCGAACGTGTCTAAAATTCAGTGAACCTTCGGTTATTTTCCGTAACGATTCATCGTTCTTCCTAAAAACACTAAAGCTGCAAAGATACCAAGAAAGCACTGCAAGAACGCTTTTGAAGTTCCCACACACTCCCTCATAGGTGCAATTGCATGGAAAGTGGCATATTTCATTCGACCTACGAAAAAGATATGGCCCTGCGTCATACCCCCATCGAGATGATTCGATTGGTGCTGGTTTTGGCGCTGGTGGTTCTATTTCCCTTTTTTGCCGATAATTATTTGCTGAATCTGGCCAACACCATTGGTGTGGTCATTGTGGGGGCGGTGGGGTTGAACATCCTCACCGGCTTTACCGGGCAAATTTCGCTGGGACAAGGTGCATTCATGGCGGTGGGAGCCTACACCGCGGCCTTACTTTCGATTAACTGGGGCGCGCCCATGTGGTTGACCATTCCCTCGGCAGCCATCAGCACAGCAATCATCGGCGCAATTTTCGGGATTCCCTCGCTGCGGCTCAAGGGCTTATATTTGGCCATTGCCACGTTGGCCGCCCAGGAAATCATCTTGTGGGTCATTACGCACTGGGATGCGGTAACAGGTGGTGTAGATGCGCTCAACGCCAAAAACATCCTCTGGTTTGGTGGTGAATCGCACTATTTTTCAGAGTTTCAGTTTTATTGGGTGATTATGGGCTTTGCCATGTTCACCACCATGGCCACAGTGAATCTGTTTCGCACACGCATTGGCCGCGCCTTTATTGCCATTCGCGATCAAGACATCGCAGCCGAAGTCATGGGGATTGACCTATTCAAATACAAGGTGATGGCCTTTGCCACCTCATCCTTTTTTGTAGGATTGGCCGGGGCGTTGATCGCACACTGGCGGCAGATTGTCACTTGGGAGCGCTTTACCATCGAAGTTTCCATCTTTTATCTGGCGGTCATCATCATTGGTGGCCTGGGGTCAGTATCGGGCTCGATTTACGGCTCGATTTTCATGGTGCTGCTGCCCGCGCTGCTCAACAATATCGGGCGCTCGCTCAAGGGCGTGATTCCCGCCATCGATATGCTTATTCCTTTTATCCAGCAAGCAGTTTTCGGCCTGGTCATCATTCTCTTTTTGGTTCTTGAGCCGGAAGGAATTGCCAAGATGTGGAAGAATATTCGGGATTATTTCCGGTTATGGCCCTTTAGTTATTAGCCTTCAGTTAAGTAGATGATGTGAAATGTGACGATTCGTTGCTATCCAGAGTGCACCACCAAGAATTTCAAAACTTTTTCTTTCTTTGTGCCTTTGTGGCTTCGTGTCTTAGTGATTTCTAGCCGAGCTACCTTAGTAGTAACCAATTACTTAATGCTTCATTCCATTGATTTCCCTCACAATTGAGTTTTTCTCATAGTTTAGGAGCTGCTTATGTTTGTTCG
>CAZMDD010000084.1:0-49890 GCA_964565065.1 uncultured Caldilineales bacterium
GTTTCTGTGAAAGCTGTGGCCCCCAAAAAACCAGCGCCCGGTTATTCGAAAATCCAGTCGTCGGTGCTACGTTGCCAGCCAGGCAGGTCATCGCCGAACCACAGGCCAATCTCGAAAGCGGCAGTGTCAGGTCCATCGGAACCATGAACCAGGTTGCGGCCAATCTCCACACCAAAGTCGGCCCGGATAGTTCCGGGGGCAGCTTCTGCAGGCTTGGTAGCACCCATGGTATTGCGGGCTACGGCGATGGCATCGGTACTTTCCAGAACCATGGCAACCACGGGCCCAGAGGTGATATATTCGATGAGGCTGTTGTAGAAGGGGCGGCCCTGATGCACAGCATAGTGCTTTTCAGCTAATTCCTGCGAAACGTGTACCATCTTCATGGCAACAATTTTCATGCCACGGCGCTCAAAGCGTTGTACAATAGCGCCAATCAGGCCACGCTGCACACCATCCGGTTTAATCATTACAAAAGTACGTTCCATTTTTTGTTTGCTCCTTAATTTTATTGATGAGTGAATTTTATTGGCCCTATTGTGCCACAACTGGCCCAATTTTAACTAAGTTTGGCATCACTTTGTTACTACTAAGGTCGCCCGGCTAGAAACCACGAAGACACGAAGCCACAAAGGCACGAAGAAAAGAAAAAGCTTTGAAATGCTTGGTGTTCTTAGTGTCTTTGCGCCTTTGTGGTGATTGAAGTCGGGTACGTTAGTCGTTACATCACTTTTGTAAATGGATACCTTCGGCAAAACTGAACCAGGACACCGCCAGCCGAAAAAATGCCTGCTACGCCGTTCAATGATAAAATGACACCATGACAAACTCACCACAAACAACCACTGCATCTAGCTGGCTGGGGCGGCGCGGGCGCTGGGGCCTGCTGCTGCTCTTGTTGCTGGCGAGCCTGCTTTACGGCGCCACACTGGATACCGGCCTCACGCCCGGCGATTTGCAAGGGGGCGATCTCATCACCCATCAATACGCCCAGGTTCAGGCCCGCCCCTCCAACGCACCCGGTTATCCCCTCTACACCATGGGAGGATGGGCCTGGTTCCACGGCTGGCGGTTGTTGTTTCCCCACGCCAATCCTGTCCCCATTCTTTCCAGTTACTCTACCCTGTGGGCCCTGCTGGCGCTGGCTCTCTTCTTTGTGCTGCTTTATCGCATCACCAGCGGTCATTTATTCATCAGCCTGGGATTCAGCCTGTTCTATGCCATGACCTACTTCTTTTGGTATTACGCAGTCAGCACCGAGCAATACACCTCGGCAGTGCTGCACACCTTACTCATTGTGGCTGTGTTGCTGGCCTGGGATGAAAGACAACAGGAACGCTGGCTTTATGCGTTGGCACTCTTGCTGGGATTGGGACTGGCGCACATGGTAACTGTCTTGTTCATCGGGCCCGGAGCCCTGGCCTTTGTGCTGCTCAAACAACCCCAACTGCTTAAACGAGGGCGGCTCATTCTCAAAGGCACACTCCTGGCTCTTTTGCCACTGACATCATACAGCTACGTTTATGTGCGGGGCGCCCAGCATCCTGAATGGTGGGGAGCGGGCCAGTGGGCCTCAGCCAGCCAGTGGTTTCTTAGCTTTATCGCCACCAAACAAGGGCAGGATGAACTCACCTGGTCCTTGCTACCCATGAAGTTGGGACAATTTTCATTGATTTGGATGGAGTTGACCCCCCTGTTGCTACTGGTGGGGCTGGCCGGATGGTATGTGTGGCGAGGTCGGCCCGCCATACTCTTTACCACCACCGCCCTCATCTATCTTATATTTTGTTACATCGATCGCCAGGGCAATTGGTTTCAGGTCATCATGCCATTGTATCCGCTGATTTTGCTGGGAGCAGCCTATGCCTGGCTGCAATTGTGGCAGCGCAATCATGGGCATTTTTGGCGGGGCCTGCTGTTGGCCCTGTTAGCCGCGTTGATTATTGGCAAAGGGACAGATGTTTATCCTCGGGCCAATCAACGCCACCGGGCAGATGACACCGGCCTTGTGCCCGGCCAACACATCTTGGCCCAAAATCCCCCCCAAAACAGCGCCATCATCACCGATATGCAGGAAAAACTGGCGCTGGATTATCTTACCACCATTTGGGGACTGCGGCCCGATGTCAGCGCTTTGGGCCCGAGCGACGCATTTCGCGCATTGGAAGCACAGCGCCCGCTGCTAGTCAGCGCCACGGCTGCCAATTATGCCGCAGCGCAAAGCGGCCTGCCCTTGCGCTACACCGCGTGGGGCCCGAGCCTGCTGCTGGCCTCACCCCAACAATTGCCCCAACGCAGCATCCGTGACCTCACCTACAGTGGAGCAAAACTGGGCGATAACCTCATCCTGCTGGGCTACCAGGTGCAAAAAAGCGACACCCTGACCACCCTGCATCTGGCCCTAAAAGCCCGCCAAACCCCGCAACAGAATTGGGCCATCAGCGTGCGCCTGCTCGCAGGAGGCAACATCATCATGCAGCAAGATCATGCTGCGCCCGCACTGGGCTTTACCCCCACCACCAGCCTGCGTCCCGGCCAAACAGTCTTCGACGCCTTCACCCTGAGCTGGCCCGACACCGCCCCACCACCCGACACCCTGCAAATCATCCTCTACCGCCAACTGGCTGATGGCAGCTTCCAAAACCTGACCAACCAGACCTTCCCGCTATCCATCGATTGACTCCTGGCCCGCACCTGCGCATCATGCGCCCGCGCCCGCAAGGCTCAGCCCCTGCCCCTGACTTCGGGCATCGGGCGCCCATGCAGTTCTCAGAAACTTGCGTTATACTTATTCTATGCGTAACAAACTTTTGCCGGCCTTAACCTTTGCCGCCAGCCTCCTCCTTTACCTGAGCACCCTGGCACCCACAGTCGTCACCCTCTTTGACGACTCATTAGAAATGCAACTGGCTGTGCCCACGTTGGCCATCCTGCATCCCACCGGCTACCCCCTTTACGAAATCCTGGCCTTCACCCTGGAACACCTCATTCCCTGGGGCGATGCCGCGTACCGCGTCAACCTTTTCTCGGCCCTGGCCGCGGCCACCGCTATCACCCTCCTCTACCTTTTGGCCCGCCACCTGCGTGTTGCCCCCATTCCTGCCCTGAGCGCAGCCCTGCTGCTGGCCATCAGTCCGGCGTGGCACGCCCAAGCCACCATCGCCGAAGTCTACACCTTTCAGGGAGCCATCACCCTGGGCATCCTCTACACCGCCATACGCTGGGCCCATGCCCCCGCATCGCAGCGGCAAAAATGGCTCATGGCCCTGGCCCTGGCGGTGGGCATGGGATTGGCTCATCATCGGCTCACCCTCCTGCTGCTGCCCGGGTTGTTCCTCTTTATTTTTTGGGTGGATGCAAAAAACATACTGCGCCCGCGCGTCCTCGCTTCCCTCCTCCCGATTCTGCTTGCACCCCTTCTGACTTACCTGCTGCTGCCATTACGCGCACACATCGGGTCGCTGGATGGCAGCTACGCCCGCCTGGGATTTTGGCCATGGCTGGCAGGGGGCGGATATGGCCAAGCCTTCATCCTTGAAAACCCTTTTGGCATTCAGCGCACCGTAGGCGATTTGCTCACCCTGGCCCGGCAACAATTCGGCTGGATGGGCGTGGGGCTGTTACTCATCTCGGGCCCATGGTGGTTCAAAAACCGACGCGAAGCCCTGCTGCTTCTGCTGATCGCCATAACCGATCTCGGATTCGCGGCCATCTACAAAGTACAGGATATCGACGTTTTCCTCATTCCCCTATTCATCATCATGGCCCTGGGCATAGCGCTGGGAATGCAGCAACTCTGGCAGGGAGCAGCGACCCTGCTGGCATCCACCCAAAAGCCTGGCCTGCGGGCCTGGGGCATGCCAATGGTCGCCACCTTGCTACTTCTGTTGCCCGGCCAAAGCCTGGCTGCACACTGGCCCCAACTGGATCGCCGTCACCCCCCCGCTCGAGCCTGGGGCATCCACGACTACGGCCACGACATGCTAGAAAGCGCAGGCTCCGAAGCTCGGGTCATTGGCTTTTTGGGCGAAATGACCTTGCTGCGCTATTTTCAATATGAAGACGAAATGGGTCTGGGCGTGCAAACGCTGGCCGCCGACCGCGACGATGATCGCATGGCAGGCATTGCGCAAAGCCTGGGCCAGGGCATGACCACCTTTACCACCCATCCCCTCGATGGATTACCCCAGCGTTACAGCCTGAGCGCAGTAGGCCCGCTGATTCAGATATGGCCGCCGGGACAGGCCCAACTGCCCTTGCCGCCGCAAGTGCTGCATCAACCCCTATTGCCGGAACTCCATCTCGAAGGCTGGCAAGCTGTGCCCCGCCAGCCCCGCAGTGGCCCCTCACTGCGCGTCCGCCTGTGGTGGCAGGTCCAGCACACCCCGCCCGATTTCAAAATCTCGGCCCGGCTGCTCGGGCCCGATGGTGCGCTCTGGGTTCAGCAAGATGCCTGGCCCGTGCACAACGCCTATCCTCCAACCCTGTGGCGGGCTGGCGAAACCGTGCTGGATGGCTATGATTTGGCACTTCCCACCCTGCCCGACACCGAAACCACCCTGCTCATCATCCTCTACAACCCAGCCGATGGTGCTGAACTCGCCCGCTGGCAAACCATCCTTCCTCCCATGAGATGATGCTGCTGACGCCAGCCTCATCTATCCCAGAGTCAACGTTTTTGTGGAGCCATCATGCCCGTTTACGACTATCAGTGCCAAAATTGTGGCCACATCTTCACCAAACTTTCCCGTAGCATGCAATCGGTGGGCGAAAGTGCCACCTGGCCTTGTCCGCTGTGCGAAAGCCAGGATACCCGACGCCTTTTATCGCGGGTAGCCATTCTGGGCAGCCTGGGCGGCTTGACCCCCGGTGAGCAAGCTGCCCAGAACGCCCAATACGAACGCCAAAGCCATATCCTGCCCAAATCCAAAATTGATGAATTTCGGGCAGCCAAAAAATAAGCATCATCATTTGTAACGACTAACGTACCCGACTTCAATCACTACAAAGGCGCAAAGACACTAAGAACACCAAGCATTTCAAAGCTTTTTCTTTTCTTCGTGCCTTTGTGGCTTCGTGGTTTCTAGCCGGGCTACCTTAGTAGTAACCATCATTTTCAACAGGAGCCTATTATGCGTTACGACATTCATGGAACCGTTATGCAATCGCTGGATATTTACCTAGCGCGCGGTGAAAGCGTTTACACCGAATCGGGCGGCATGGCCTGGATGCAGGGTAACATTAGCATGGAGACGAACACAAAAGGGGGCCTGATGAAGGGCTTGGGGCGCATGTTGGCTGGGGAATCGTTGTTTATGACCACATACACCAGCAAAGAGGATGATGGCTTGGTGGTATTTGCGCCCGAAGCACCCGGTAAGGTGATTCCGGTATCATTGGCGGCTGGTCAGAGCCTCATTTGCCAGAAAGACGCGTTCATGTGCGCCCAGAGCTCGGTCAAATTGAGCATGCACCTGAACAAAAAACTGGGTGCGGGTCTTTTTGGCGGCGAGGGATTTATTCTGCAAAAGGTCACGGGCCCAGGTGTGGTCTTTTTCGAGATTCCTGGCGAGGTGCGGGAATACACATTGGCCGCGGGTGAATCCATGCGCATCGATCCCGGTTACATTGCCATGTTCGAAGAGAGCGTGCGCTATGACATCCAGCGGGTCAAGGGCCTGAAAAATATCTTCTTCTCGGGTGAGGGACTCTTTTTGGCCACGCTCACCGGGCCCGGGAAAATTTGGCTGCAAACCATGCCTCTTTCTAATCTGGCAGGAAAATTGATGAAATACATGACCTTCAAGAAGGATTAACAGCCGTCATGCCCAAAGGAAAGTCCATGCGCCCACGTTTGGCTGAACGTCTGGGGTTGAGCGGCATTTTGCTGCTGGGCTTTGCTTTGCGCGTCTACCATTTGGGCGCTGACAGTTTGTGGTACGATGAAACGGTCAGCGCCCTGTTGGCCCGCAAATCTTTAGCTGCCATGTGGGCCCACACAGCATTGGATATTCACCCGCCCTTGTATTATGCACTGTTGCACGGCTGGCGCGTTGGGGCTGGGGGCAGCGAGTTTAGTTTGGCTTTTTTTTCGCTGTGGTTCAGCGTGGCCGGGATTGCCCTCACCGCGTCTCTTGGGCGACGTTTGTTTGGCCCGGGCACAGGGTTGCTGGCAGCCTTTTTGGCCGCCATCAATCCTTTTGGCATCTGGTATGCCCAGGAGGTACGCATGTACACCCTGGGCCTCTTTTTGACCCTGCTTCTGCTCAAATTTGTGCTGGATTTTTTGCATTCGCGGCAGCGGTTTAGTGGCGCTTTGGTGGGATATGCGTTGGTGGCGGCGTTGCTGCTGTGGACGCTTTATTACGCGGCATTCACGCTCATGGCGCTGAACTTGGTGCTGATTCCCTGGCTGTGGCGGCGTTGGCCTCGGCAGCTCGGGCCTTGGCTGGCTGCACAAGTCGCCGCGCTTTTGCTTTATTTGCCCTGGCTGCCCCATGCTTTGCATCAGGCTTTGCACCCTCCCGTGCCCCCCTGGCGCGAATCATTGACCCTGGGCCCGTTGTTGCTGCGCGTAGCCCGCGAAGGCAGCACCGCATTGGCTTTGGGGCAATCGATAGATGCCGGGCGCTGGTGGCTGGTGGGCGCGCTGGCGCTGGCCGCGGGCGCGGGCGCCTTACGCCCGGGCGGGCAACGTGGGCGCGTGGGCTTGCTGTGGGCGCTGCTGCTGGGGCCATTGCTCATCATCCTGTTCATCTCGCAAACCATTACGCCCCTTTACCACGTGCGCTACCTGAATGTGTACAGCGGGCCCTGGCCCTTGCTGGTGGCTGCGGGCTTGGCTGCTCTTTGGGAGCGCGGCAAGCTGCCGGGACAGGTGCTGAGCGCGGGGCTGCTGGGGCTCTTGCTGCTGGGCTCTGGCCTGAGTTTGCGCAACTATCACACGCAGCGCTTCCAGTACGAGGCTGCGGATGATTTGCGGGGTGCCATCGCGGCCCTCGACGACCATTTGGGCCCGAACGATGCCATTCTCATCGATGCCGGCTATCTTTATCCCGCTTTTAGCTATTATTGGCCCGGCACAGTGGGGTGGATGGGCCGTCTGGACGATGATCCTCCTGCTGTGCCCGTGCAGGCCGGGCCTGTGGTTGCGCTGGCCGGTTTTGTCGACGGCGCTCCTGACATCGGGTGGGGCGACCCGAGCAGCGATTTTTATGCTATCAGCCAGCAGCGTACCGAGGCCCAACTGAGCCAGCTCTTTCGGGAGCATAACATGGTGTGGCTGCTACGTGGCTACGATACAGTCAATGACCCTAACGGTGTGATTCGGGCCTGGCTGGAAAACAATGCACAGCTCATCTATGACCAGGCCTTCGCCGGGCAAACTTATGTGCGGGTGCAAGGCTGGCAGCAAGCGCCGTTGGCTCCTGCTATCGGGCTCAGTGTAGCCTTTGAGGATAACATTCACCTGCTGGGCTATGACATGGTGCCCATCCCCCCCCAGCCCCATCAGCCCCTGCGCCTGACATTGCACTGGCAGGCAACCGCGACACCTGAGCGTTCCTACAAGATTTTTGTGCATTGGCTCACGGCGGACTGGCAGAAAATTGCCCAAGCTGATCTATTGCCCGGTTTTGGCGCTTTGCCCACCTCGTCGTGGCCCGCGGGCCAGCCGATAAGCAGTAATTTTGTGTTGCGTGCGCCCGCTCAACTGGCTTCCGGCAGCTATCGCATCATTGCTGGGCTTTACGATGCAGAAACAGGTGCGCCCCTGCCACTGCTTTCGGGCGAAACTCAGGTGGTTTTGTGGGAAGGCCCCTAGACAGCATCCTTTTTCAGTCGTAACGATACAGGTCGTGCCCTTCAATCCTTAGCCACGAAGGCTCGAAGGGCACGAAGAGAGGATTGCAATGCTTGTGCGTCCATGGCCGTTGCATACCGGTCACTGGACTTTGGATTTCAAACTCAGCTTATTTGTGCTTTGGCGTAGGCAATCCAGGCAGCGTAATCAGGTTGATTCCAACTGGGGGCTTTGAGGATGGCAGCAAGCTCATCGGGAGAAAGTTGAGCAAGTTTGGCCCAGGTGCAAATGCCGGCATCATATAAGCGGCCTTCATAGGTTTTGCCAATGCCTGGCAGCGTTTCCAGATCATCGGGCTGATTGCCGTTCCACAATTTGCCTTCGGTTCCAGTCTTTTCGGCCCATTCCCGGGCAAATCGCTGGATAGCTTCCAGGTTCACGGCTTGGAATTCCTTGATGCCGAAGGTGTCGGAGAGTAGTTGCACCGAGGCAGTGGCTACCTGCCAGAAGGTGCCGATGCCGATTTGATAGAGTTTATCTTCGTAAACCCGGCCAATGCCTTTGATGCGGGCCAATTTTTGCGGGCACTGGGTGATGTTCTCTGCGGCCACGCCACTCAGATCGATGCTGCCCTGGGTGCGGCTGGTCAGATTTTCAACGGCGCCACCAACGGCTGCGCTGGCTTCCACGCCCGGTAGGTCAACGTCCACATCTGGCAGCTTGGCTTCCACGCCCGGCAGGTCAACGTCCGCATCGGGCAGCGCTGCTTCCCGGGCTGCCTGGGCCTCGGCAGCAGCTTGGACGTCAGCGATTTGGCCGGAAAGGGTGTCGATGCGGGCCTGAAGCTCAGGAATTTCACCCTCGATGCGCTTCATATCACCTTTACGGGCCTTGAATTTGGTGGTCAGTTTATTAACACGTTCATGACAGTTTTCGCATTTTCGTTTCCCTAAAAGTAATCCGAGAAATAAACCAACAATAACCCCGATAAACATCAATAACCAATGAGACATTTTTGAACTCCTTTTTTTCATAATCGTGAGCGCTGCCAATAATAATTAGTCGTTGTGCGTTTGAAATTTGAGAAAAGTGCCTGCGCATCTCGCCGAAGGACGAAGATGGCAACCACAGATGGCACAGATAGCACAGATTTTTTTGTGCCTTGGTGCCTTTGTGCGCTTGGTGGTGCACTCCGGATAGCAATGAACCGCTACATTTCAACTTTCATAGCATCACCTACTTAGTCGCTGCTTAAAGCCAGTAGGGTATCTTCTTTTTGTTGGAGGGCATCACGCAAATTATCCCGTTTTGCCATGAGTGATTGCAGCCTTTTGCCGGCATTTTCAAAATCCTCTTCCAGAAGTGAGAGATGCCGTTTGCAAGTTTCATAATTCTGATATGCAATAATCAGCCCAATGACCCAGCCAACGATCATGCCAATTAGAAAAATCAGCCATGCGTTCATATCTTCTCCTCGAAATAATGAGAGCATAAAACAGAGATTTAGGGGCACAAAGGCCCTGTTTGCATTATAACACAACAGGTTTTTTTGACAAGGTTATGTTAGGCATTTTGTAACGATTCACTTTTTTCGTTACGACTAAGGTATCCCGGCTAGAAACCACTAAGACACGAAGCCACAAAGGCACAAAGAAAGAAAAAGTATTGAAATTCTTGGTGCGCTTAGTGGTACACTCTGGATAGCAATGAACCGTTACATTTCAACTTTCACAGCATCACCTATCCAGGTAGATGCGCAGTTGAAGCTTGAGAAGCGTGTTTTCCATCAAGCTACGCGCACCAGAGTCCTGCTGCTACTGTTCTTCATCTGCCCCGAAAACTTGACAGAAAATGCAACCATGAGTAAGATTAATGGGCTGTTCCGGTCTTCCGAACAGCTTATCTATCCCCAAAGGTGGTGAGAACTGCATGACCGTTAAGCTCAACCCCGGCGAATCCTCTGATTCATTGCTGAGGCGCTTCCGCAAAGAAGTGATGAAAGCGCGCATCCTCCCCGAAGTGCGTCGTAAACGTTGGTTTACCCCTCCCAGTGAATTGCGTCGTCTGCAAAAACAGAAAGCGATCCGCAAGGCCCGTCAGTCACAGCGGCGTCGCAACCGCCAGGGCGGTCTGTAAGAGGCCCGTACTCACAAGGAAGCTGCTCCTCTGGGGCGGCTTTTTTGTTTCTTTTGGAATGTGCTATCATTGCCTAACAGGCCCGGAGCATTATCTGGGTTTGTTGCAGGCATCACGCTCCCGTTGCAAAAATGACTCGTTTCCGACAAATGTTACCCATAAAAATGTGGAGGAAATCTCTCTGAATACTTTAGCTTTAGCTCACACCATTATCGATATTCTGGATGAAAAGCAAGCCGAAAATATCCTTTTGTTGGATATTGCCGACTTGGCTCCCTTTGCCGATTACTTTATCATTGCCACTGCCACATCTGAGCGTCAGGGTGAGGCGTTGGTCAATGCTGTGGTCTCGACGCTGCGGGATATGCGCGAAAAACCGATGTTTGTCGAGGGTGTCAGTGGTTCTGGTTGGCAGTTGATTGATTATGGCTCTGTGATTGTTCACATTTTCTCTGCCGAGCAACGGGCGTTTTATCGCCTGGAAGAGCTTTGGAAGGATGCCAAAGTGATTGTAAGAATGCAGTAACTATTTTCCCAGACACCAACTTTGCCCGAATGTGCCGATGCTAAACCCCCGGGCCCGTAGCCACTGTTGTTCCGGGCCCGCTTGCCATAGGGGGTTGGTGTGATTCAGGTGAATGAAGAGAACGTCGGTGGGGGTTCCTGCCAATTGGCCCGCGGTGTGACTTACCAGGGGATGGGGAATCAGGGTGATGTTTCGCGTCGGTAGCTCCTCCCGGCTGAAAAATGTGCCATCCAGCAGCGCAATGTCAACGCGCTGGAGCCAGGTACGCAAATCGGGGTCAAAGGCTCGCCAATGGTCGATATCGGGGCAAAAGAAGAGTGAACGTTGCGGGCCCTGCACCAGCCAGGCTACGGTGTCGCTCTGTTCATCGCGGTGGGGCACGGGGATGGGGGTCACGCGTAGCTCGGGCGTGAGCGCGTGAACCTGGCCCGGGGGGCTTGCCCGGGCCACCAGATGCCCCGCATCAAACAGGCTCGACCAGGGTTCGTGGGCCCGCAAAAAGGCCAACATGCGTTCTGTGGCATGCACAGGCATGGCACGGGCGTTCATGGCCTCGGGCCCGAGATACAGCAATCCAGGATAATGCCCCATGTGTGCGTGGGTGAGCATAATGCCCGCCACGGGCGCGCGGGCGGCCAAAAAATCATATTGTGCCGGAAAATCGGGCGTGGCGTCAATAAGCCAGCTTTTGCCAGCGGCCTCATCCACCACTCCTAAACTAACCACCATCTGCCGTTGTGCAGGATTGGCGCGGGCCGCCAGGCAATTGCTGCATTGGCATCCTGGCTGCGGCAAGCCGCCATCCTGCGCCATGCCCAGCAAAAAGACTGTAATCGTCATTTATCTGATAACTCCATGCAAAAGGTTACGACTAAGGTAGCCAGGCTAGAAACCACTAAGACACGAAGCCACAAAGGCACCAAGAAAGAAAAAGTTTTGAAATGCTTGGTGTTCTTGGTGTTCTTAGTGTCTTTGTGGTGATTAAAGTCGGATACGTTAGTAGTTACTGAAAAAGTATAAAATTAAGGTGAAACACAATGTTTCGCTCCCTTTTTCTGCGTGCCTTGGGCCTTTTTGGGGATGGCAGTGAGTCGTTACGAAATTTTTTTGCCAGCAGTGATTTACGGGGGATGCTAATTTGCTGATGCTGCGGGGAGATCGTTACAATGGGCGTATCAATCCTAAAGTCTTTTTTTGTCATGCTTCCTCTCACGTCTCGTCGAGACATTCAGAAGGCTCGGAGTAGCTAAATGGCGGATATTCATTTTCTTGGCCCATTAGTACGCAGGGGTAATTACTACTGTGTTGAATTTCCGCGCTTTATTAGCCATGATCTTCGACAGCATTCCCGTATTCGTGTCAAAGGAACTGTCAACGGTGGCGACTACGAGGGGCTGGCCTTTTCGACCGGAGAAGGAACGCATTACATTTTAATCAATGCTGCCTTGCGACAAAAACTTGATCTGGAAGTTGATGAAGAGGTTGTCGTTATTTTGGATGTTGTGAATCAGGGGCAAGACAAAAAAGCCACGTCATAATCCTGAGTCGCGTTGCGTGATGAGGCTGTGTTCAGCCCACCACCACAGGCCCAACCAGCACAGTGCCAGGCCCAACAACAGCGGGGGATGCAAAAGTACGCCCGAAAAGAGACCTACCAGCAAAAAATAGCCATGAAACAGCGCTGGTGTCCATCGGGCGGGAGCAGGCAAGGGATGAATCAGCCGGGGACGCAAACTCAGTATCAACACCCATGTACCCAGAAACAACAGTACTACGGTGGCCAGCGTCCACGCCCAGGGAATGATGTAAACAATGATGTAATTGGTGAGCAATACGCCCGCCACACTCAGGACAATGGCTGCCAGCGGGCCCAACCACTGGCCTGGCCCCTGCTTGCCATCGGCCAGCCACCATAGACCGGAGGAAAAGAAAAAGACAACCCAGAACCATGCCCAAAAATTAGGCCAGGGTACACCAAAATAATGAAAAGCCAGCCCTTGCCCCCAATCCCACATGCCCAGTCGAATGGCCACCACATCCATCGATAAATCAATACCCAGCGCCAGCAGCGCCGCCAAAAAGGGACGGGCCCAGCCTGGCAGCGATGTTGCCTCGGCAAACAGCCGGGCCGCATAAATGATAACGCCCCAGCCCACGCCAATGGCCAGAGGCACTTCATCCGCTACCATTATCACAAAACGCCCATAGTGATAAGCATGAAACTGCTGAATCGTGGCCCATTCCAGCAGCACGCCAAAAAGTACGCCCGCCACCACCTGCCACACACCGGGCCAGCCCCGGCGGCGATAAACATGCAGCAGGCTGTAGGTCAGCAAGCTGTACATCATTAGCTCGAAAAACAAAAAATAAGGTGACATCTCGTTTCGATTGTACCATGAAACAGGCACGAAGCGGAGTCTGTGCGTTACGTGCAATCAAGACGCCAGCCTGTTATAATTATGTTGTTAAGTAGCTGCACATTTGAAAATGGCAACCACAGATGGCACAGATGGCACAGATTTTTCTTGTGTGTTTCTTTTCTTTTTCCTTCGTGCCTTGGTGCCTTTGTGCGCTGGGTGGTACGCTCCGGATAATGATGAATTGTTACATTTCAATTTTCATAGCATCACCTACTTAGTCTTGTAGAGGATTGCAACGCATTAGATGAAGCGAACCATCATTTATCTTCGCTCATGTTCGTCAAGCTGCACAGCGACTCAACATCTGATAAAACCCAAAATTTATGCGCACCGCTTCAGCGCTCACATTCATTACACCTGCTTCATGCTCAGTCACCAACTTACTGTCGGCCTGCTACACACCAACTGTTTCATCTTAACCCATGCCGCCACCCGTGAGGCCTGGCTCATCGACCCCGGCGGCAACACCACCGAAATCTTGCGCATCCTCGAAACAGAGAATGCCCGACTCACCCGCATCATCCTTACTCACGCCCACTTCGATCACATCCTGGCCGCACCCGATGTTCAGGCCCGCACCGGTGCCAGCCTGTGCCTGCATCCCCTGGAACAACCGGTGCTGGCCCGCGCACCCCAGGCTGTACAGGCGTGGTTGGGTTGGGAGTGGGGCCCGGCGCCCGAGCCCGATTGCTTCCTGCATCAGAATGATACCCTCACTCTGGGCGACACCCGCATCGAAATTCGTCACGTGCCCGGACACTCCCCCGGCTCCATCATCCTGGTTGATCATGGCGGGCGACAAGCCTGGGTGGGCGATGTTCTCTTTCGTGAAAGTGTCGGGCGCACCGATTTACCTGGCGGCAACCATAGCCAACTTATTCGGGCCATCAACGAGCAAATTCTCACCCTACCCGATGACTACATCCTGTATCCTGGTCACGGGCCCGCTACCACCGTGGGCCATGAACGAAGCCATAATCCCTTCATCACCCCTGAACTCTGGGTTGGATGACCCCAACTTTGCAAGCCCATGACAGACGCTGCCCCCTTGCCCACCACCAAACGTCATCTGCCCCCCATCTTTTGGGTGCTCATCATCCTGCTGCTTTTGCTGCTGGTGGGCGGCATTAGCGCCATCGTTGCCTACATTCGGCTGAGCAGCACCCCCGAAACCGCCCGGTGGGAAATGCCCTGGCAGATGCCGGAGCCCGGGCGTATTGCCGCGGGCCTGGCCGTGTGGGGCCTGACAGGCGCACCCCCCGAACTCATCTATCGGCAAGCTATGGCCACCGATGACCTGGACACCGCGGCTGCCCAGGCCCTGTTGACGCTGAATCTGCCCGATAACCAGCGTTTGGGATGGATGACAGTGCTGGCGCATCGTTTCATGGAGGCTGAACGCTCTGCGGAGGCCCGCATCTTCGTACAACGCAGCGCCAACGCGGCCATGCTCATGCCCGACCTTTCTGATGCTGCTCGGGCCCAGGCATTGCTGCAACTGGCGCAAGACTGGGCAGCACTGAATGATAACAGCAACGCCATCCAAACCCTCGAACAAGCACTGATCATCGCTCAATTCAGCTCCGAATTAACCCCGCCCCTGCGCAAACAACTGCTCAACGACATCGGGCAGCAAACCATTGCCCTGGGCGAAACAGCCCGCGGTCAGGCCATCAGTGCCATTCCTGTGCTGGATTACACCGCCGCGTCCCCCCGCACCTTTTCGTTGACCCCCCTGCTGCATCAAACTCCCAACTATCCCGAATCGCTCAACCGGCGCATCGTTGAACGGCAACAAGCTGCGCAGCGCTACATCGAAGATTGGGGACAACGGGGCGGGCAGGCCTCGGCTGGGGCCGCCCGCGACCTGGCCAATCATCTGATGGATGAGCATCTGGCCCGCCAAACCCTTTATCGCAATCAACTGGGCCGCGAAGATTTAGACCCTGCAGCCCGCATCGCTCTGCTATACGATCAGGCTGTTTGGCTGACCGTACAATATCGTGTCGCTGGCGGCTTGTACGGCGCATCCATCGTGCCCAACTGGGAGGCAGAGCGTCCTGCCATTGGTCAGGCTCTGCAAAATGCTTTTGGCGCCTTAGAAGATGAACTCGCCCTTTATCTCGATACGCTGCCCGAAGAGGAGCAGGCTGCCGGGCAACTGGCCCTGGCCCGACAATCAGCCACCTGGGGCATTTTGGGTCTGCTGCCGCAGCCGCAGCCAACCATGCTGGCCGATGCCCTGAATCAAGCTGCAGCCGCGGCCGCGCCTGGGCACATCGTGCCTCGGGCCCAGCTAAAAGAGGCTCAGCTTCGCGTCGAACTTTTTTATCAGCCAACAGCCCCTGCCCCGGCCCCAGTGCCATGAAGGGGAATGCTCAGCTTTTGCCTTCTTGGTTGTAACGACTAACGCACCCGACATCAATCACCACAAAGACACTAAGAACACCAAGAATTTCAAAATTTTTTCTTTCTTTGTGCCTTTGTGGTTTCTAGTCGGGCTACCTTAGTAATAACGCTTAGTTTCTATGCCTCTGTACCTGGTTTTTACCCCCATCGGCAATCTCGAAGATATTACCTTGCGCGCCCTGCGTGTGTTGCGCGAGGCCGATGTGATTGCCGCAGAGGATACTCGGCATTCCGGACGCTTGCTGGCACATTATCAAATCAGCAAGCCGCTCATTAGTCTGCACGAACACAACGAAAATGCTCGCATCCAGGCCATTTTGGCCCGATTGGCCGCCGGTGAATCAGTGGCACTCATCAGTGATGCTGGTGCGCCCACTATCTCGGATCCTGGCTATCAGTTGGTGCGGGCCGCGGTCGAGGCTGGCTTTCAGCCGCAGCCAATTCCCGGGCCCAGTGCTTTTTTGACCGCGCTCACCGCATCGGGGCTGCCCACTGATCGCTTTCTCTTTTTGGGGTTTGCGCCCCGCAAGAACAAGGCTCGGGCCGCATTGTTGCAAGAACTCAAGGATGAGCCGGGCGTACTCATCTTTTACGAATCGCCCCGGCGTTTGCACGCACTGCTAGAGGCCATTGCACATGCTCTGGGGCCTGGACGCTTGCTGGTTATTGCCCGCGAGCTTACCAAGCGCTATGAAACATTTTGGCAGGGTACAGCCCAAGAGGCCCTGACAGCTTTTGTCCAACCTCCCAAAGGTGAAATTGTGGTGATGGTGGCGGGCGCTACCACCGCAGCCCCAGAAATTTCCGAATCGGTGCTCACGGCGCTGGCGCACTTGCAGGAGGGGGGACTTTCCACCTCGGACGCGGCCCGCTTGCTGGCCGATATAACCGGGCTGCCCCGGCGTGCGTTGTATCAGCGGGCGCTGCATCGCTCCCGCCCCCCTGGCCCCCGCCCCGATGATGACTAACCCGATTTAGCGGGCGCGGCGCTGGTTTTGGCCTTGGTGCTTTCAGCTTTTTCGGTAGCTTTGCTTTCTGTTTGGGTGGTGGACGATTTATCGCTGCCCTCACTTTTGCCATTGCTGTTGTTGGCGGCATTGTTGTGCGCGGGCGCACCAGCGGCATTTTTGCCACGAGAATCGGTGACATAAAAGCCTGAGCCTTTGAAAACAATGGCAGGGGCCGAGAATTTGCGGATAACAGCGCTGTTATCCTGGCAAATGGGGCACTCGGGCGTGCCAGAGTCTGAAAATGATCGGCGCACTTCAAAATCTGTGTGGCACTGATCGCAATGGTATTCGTATAACGGCATGGTCTACAATCTTCTTTGTGTGAGTGAGTGTCAGGATTTCCTATCTTATGACATCGGGCCTGTTTCGTCAACCTGCAAGCCTGGGTACAGGCCAACGTGCAGTGATTTGATGCACAAGGTATGCCAAAGGTTATATCTCATAGACTGCTAAAGGTTCTTGCCTGAAATGTTGTTGCAAGGTGACTCATTATATGATTTTAACATTTGTTCAAAACAGGTTACAATGGGATTCCATCCTCTCTCAGGTAAGGTGAATTCATGAAACGTTATTTTGTTGTTGCTGTGATGTCTTTCGTGTTTTTCGCATCCTGGCTGTTCCTGGCGCGTCTTAGTCCTGGCATGGCTACGCCCGATGCTCGGGTGGGTGAAGATGTGTGGGCTGCGTTAAGTACGAATGCGCAGGCCGATGTTCTTATCCAATTAGCCCAACCCGATTTGAGTCATGCCTATGAGCTGCCCGATAAAGAGGCCCGCGGGCGTTGGGTTTATGAAACTTTGAGCGCAGCCGCCCGCGAAGCGCAAGCCCCCATCGTGGCAGAATTGGCGCGGGCGGGCGTGGATTACCGGCAGTTTTGGGCCGTTAACATGGTTCAGGTGCAAGTGGATGAGGCGCTGCTCAGGCGTTTATTGCGTTATCCGCAAATCCAGCGTGTTGTTTTCAATGCCCCTATTCGCGGCGTCGCTCCCGATGAAACCCCCATCTCGGCGCAAGCTATTCTAACATCCACAACCCCTTGGGGGCTAGAAAGGGTAGAAGCGCCTCAGGTTTGGGCGGAGGGCATTACCGGAGAGGGTGTTGTCATTGCGGGGCAGGATACCGGCTACGATTGGTCGCATGGTGCCCTCAAAACGAGTTATCGCGGTTTCAATGCTGTTACCCAGACTGTCAGTCATGCTTTTAACTGGCATGATGCGATTCATGAAGAAGATCCATCATCTCCGGCAACCAATCCTTGTGGGATCGATTTGCAAGCCCCTTGTGATGATTATGGTCATGGCACGCATACCATGGGCACAATGATTGGTAATGATTTGGCTCCCGGGGCAACCGGTTGGCCCGCGGCGGCTGCGCATCCCATAGGTGCTGCGCCCGGCGCTAAATGGATAGGTTGCCGCAACATGGAATCGGGCATTGGTCATCCCTCTACCTACATCGAGTGCTATCAGTGGAGTATTGCCCCCTGGGGTGGTAATGATCCCTTTAACGGTGATCCAACGAAAGCGCCCGACATTATCAACAACTCTTGGGCATGCACGCAAAGCGAAGGCTGTACCCCTGATGTGTTGGGAATCATTGAACCGGTCATCAAGGCTGTTGATGCAGCGGGTATTTTGAATGTTGTTTCTGCTGGCAACAGTGGCCCGCGTTGCAACTCCATAAAGGAACCTCCTGCCATTTATCAGCAGCCCCTCACTGTGGGAGCCACCGACCCAAATGATCATCTGGCCTCGTTCAGTAGCCGCGGGCCGGTGCAGTACAACGGCCAAGTGTTTACCGGGCCCGATCTCACCGCACCGGGCGTTGGCGTGCTGTCAGCTTTTCCCGAAAATCGCTACACCAATATGTCGGGAACCAGCATGGCCGGGCCTCATGCCAGTGCCGTTGCCGCCTTGCTGCTTTCTGCTGAACCTTCGCTAAAAGGAAAGCCTGCCATGACTCGGGCCATTCTTACCCGCGCGGCTGAAGCTATCACTGATACAGCTTCGCTGGAATGTGGTGGCGAACCTGGCGGTGTCCCCAACAACAGTTTTGGATGGGGTATCGCTAATGCTGCCGATGCCATTGACACACTCGCTGAGCCTGCAAACATTATCGCAAGCCTTGAAGATCGCTATGGGCGCAAAATCGAGGAGGCGGGCAGGGTCTTCATCTTGCGCGAATACCCATCGGGGCGACAAGTTGCTACCGCCACGACCGATAGTCATGGCCAAGTGCATTTCACGACAACATGGGGCAGCTATACGGTGGATGCCAGCACCTCTGCCATGGTCAACATCTCCGCTCCCATCTACGCCGTGGGAGGCTTGACTACCGATGCCGTTGCCAAGCCTTTGTCCCGTCGCTCTTTCTTGCCTTTAACGTTGAAATGATGCTGAACACGGCTTTTCTTAAGTTTCAAATGTGCAACTTTTTATGGCGCATCAACGGGCTTATCAAGCATCTTCCGCTGAACAAGCCGACGCATATGGACGAAAAGTGATCGATTAGAACAGAAAGGTTTCACATCAGGTACACTAATTTGATTTTACGCTTAAACCGTGCTATACTCTTTGAGTCTGTTTCGCGCCTTGCAAACAGGTTCATTTTTCGTTACGACTGAGGTAGCCCGGCTAGAAACCACTAAGACACGCAGCCACAAAGGCACAAAGAAAGAAAAAGTTTTGAAATTCTTGGTGTTCTTAGTGTCTTAGTGCCTTTATGGTGATTGAAGTCGGGTGCGTTAGTCGTTACCATTTTTCTCTGTTTTGACTTTTCCGACGATGGCCCGACAGAAATCGGGCTTTTTTGTTGCTAACGGCGGACTCTTACTTGCGACAAGGGTGGCTGTTGAAGACAATGGGAGCAAACACCTGCGAAGGTTTTGCGCGACAGCGGAAGGAACAAAACGTAAGTAAGGATAATCGAATGACAACTTTTTCTGAGTTAGGGCTGCGCCCAGAGTTGGTGCAGACCGTGACCCGGCTTGGCTATGCCGAGCCTACGCCCATTCAGGCGGGCATTATCCCGCTGATGCTGGCTGGCAAAGATGTGTTGGGCCAGGCCCAAACCGGAACGGGCAAAACCGCTGCTTTTGCTTTGCCCATTTTACAAAATTTGGATCGCAGCGCCCGCCATGTGCAAGCGCTGGTGCTCACGCCTACCCGCGAGTTGGCTATGCAGGTGGCCCGTTCCTTTCAGCAATATGGCCAAGATGAGCAGGTCACGGTGCTGGCTGTTTATGGCGGCGCTTCTTACGATCCGCAAATTCGGCAACTGCGCCGCGGGGTCGATGTGGTGGTTGGCACGCCCGGGCGACTGATGGACTTAGCCCGCCGCAGGGTGCTGGACCTGAGTCAAATTACCACCCTGGTGCTGGACGAAGCGGACGAGATGCTGAGCATGGGATTCATCGAAGATATTGAGACCATCCTCAGCCAAACGCCCGAGAATCGGCAGACGACACTCTTTTCAGCCACCCTGCCCGCCCCCATCCGGCGGCTGGCCAATGGCTACATGCGCGACCCCGAAGCCATCACCATCAAACACAAGCAGCTCACAGTGGCTGCCATCGAACAGCGCTACTACCTGGTGAATTCCAAAGATAAACTGGCGGCGCTCACCCGATTGTTCGAGGTCGAGCCCATCACCAGCGCCTTGATTTTTGCCCGCACCCGCATTGGTACAGGAGAATTGGCCAGCGAACTGACCGGCCGCGGTTTTCCAGCGGAAGCTTTGAACGGCGATATGAGTCAGGCCGCCCGAGAACAAACCCTGCGTCGTTTTCGTGACGGGCGCATCAAGGTATTGGTCGCCACCGATGTCGCGGCCCGCGGGTTGGATATCGACAACATTTCGCATGTCATCAATTTTGATTTGCCTCAAGACCCGGAAATCTATGTGCATCGCGTGGGACGTACCGGGCGGGCCGGGCGCACAGGCGTGGCCATCACCCTGCTGACGCCCAAAGAGGCGTATCGGCTGCGGCAGATTCAGAATTACACCCGCCAAAAACTCACCAAGGCAGAAATCCCCACCGAGCAGGCCATCCTTGAAAAGCGTGAGGAACAATTGCTGGATGAGGTGATGATGTGGCTGAAGCGGGGCCGGGCCAAACGGGAACGGCAGCTTGTGGAAGCGCTGATGGAAAAGGGCTATGACCCCATGGAAATCGCGGCGGTGGCCTTGAAGATGTCACGACGACACGAGAAAAAACGTCCCATCATGGCTATCAGCGAGATTCGCAGTGGTCGCGACGGGCGTTATCAGCGAGAACGCCGCGAGGGCGCTGGCAAAAATGGTCGCAGCAAAGGCCGCCAGAACGGGCGCTATGGCAAAGTAGCCAGAAATTCGCATGAGCAAGGCATGGTGCGGCTCATTATCAGCTTAGGCCGCGAGCACGGTCTGCGTCCCAACGATGTAGTGGGTACACTAGCTTATCAGGCGAACATTCCTGGCAAAACCATCGGCAAAATCCTTATTCAAAACAACCACACGCTGGTAGATGTGAACGAGGCCTATGTGGGCCAGGTTTTGGCCCGCACCGAACCCTATCGCATCGGGCGCAGATCCTTCACCATTGACCTGGCCGCCCAGTAAGCAACGCCGGGCAGCAGCCCAATTTTGACGAACAGGGTCATTCTGACTATAATGGATGCTGTTCTGCGGGTGTAGTTCAGCGGTAGAACGACAGCTTCCCAAGCTGTATGTCGTCGGTTCGAGTCCGATCACCCGCTCCTCTTATTGCTCGGAGAGGTCGCATAGCTGGCCGAGTGCGCGCGTCTCGAAAACGCGTAGGGTTAACAGCCCTCGAGGGTTCGAATCCCTCCCTCTCCGCCTTTGTTTGATGCGGCATCCTTGCAATGTTATCAAGAACCAGTCAAGTCGTTGATGCTATGAACGTTGAAATGTAACGCTTCATGGCTATCCAGCGTGCACCACCAAGGCACGAAGAAAAAGAAACGCTTAAGAAAAATCTGTGCCATCTGTGGTTGCCATGGCGACAAATCGATCTTCGCGTTAGTCAAGATACGCAGACGCTTTTTTCAAGTTTTAAATACGCAGCTACTTAAACTGGCTTGTCGTAGCACAATTCAAGATGTGGAGAGGTCGCATAGCCCGGCCTAGTGCGCGCGCCTGGAGAGCGCGTATCCCCTCTGGGGATCGAGGGTTCGAATCCCTCCCTCTCCGCCTAATCCCCCCTATCCTTGTGGATGGGGGGGCGTTTTTTTTGAGGTGTAACCGTAATCGTTATCACTTGTTTTTGCTCCCTGAACAGTGTACAATGATTCCAGAGAGCCAACATGCTTTCATACATCACTCACACACTCTCAAGGAAATAAAACCATGAGCTTTGCAGATATGATTCAAACCGCAGATTGGAAAAAAGAAAAGCATGTGCCCGCCATCGAGGCCCCGGAGATGGTCACTGCCAACGAGGCGTTCAATGTGACTGTAGGCGTAGGGCGGGATATTCCGCATCCCAACACCACTGAGCACTTTATTGCCTGGATTGATGTTTTCTTCAAGCCTGAGGGTGAAAAATTCAGCTATCATGTGGGGCACTTCGATTTTAGGGCCCATGGCGAATCTGCCCAAGGAGCCAACAAAGGCCCGGTTTACACCCATCCTGTTGTCACCTTTAGCATGTCGATCAACAAGCCGGGTAAGCTGGTTTCACTCTCCTGGTGCAACGCTCACGGCTTGTGGGAAGACGCAGTCGAGATCAAGCTGGCCGATTAGCCAAACTTCAGCCATTCACCCAAAGGGGCGGTCTAACCGTCCCTTTTTTGATAATTTATGGCTCAACTGGATTTCAGAGGGTGATAGGCCGGGCGGATTCGCAATCTGCCCTGGGAGCCCCTGCTCTTGAGCCGAATCCGTGATCCGGCGGCTTGACAGCGCCAGACCCCCTGAAATCCAAAAGAGCCTAATTGATGCGTTCAGAAATTTTCTTCCACGTTGTTCCATGTTCCTCGTCGATGAAAGAGCGCCAGCACCTTGCTCCAGAATCAGGTGATTTATTTCCAGGAGACTACCATGACCCTTCCCACATCTGCCACGCCCGACCCACTGCTGGATGCCTTGCGACAGGGCATGGAGCAGCTAATGACCCGGTTTCCTGCCGAATACTGGCGCGAACTGGATGAAACCAACAGCTATCCCGAGGCCTTTATCCAGGCCATGACCGAGGCCGGCTACCTGGCCGCGCTGATTCCCGAAGCTTATGGCGGTGGCGGGGTAGGCATCACCGAAGCCTCGGTCATTCTCGAAACCATCAATCGGCAGGGGGGCAACGCCGCGGTGGGACATGCACAGATGTACATCATGGGCATCATCCTGCGCCATGGCTCCGAAGAGCAAAAACAGCGCTATCTGCCCGCTATTGCCCGCGGTGAGTTGCGTTTGCAGGCTTTTGGTGTTACCGAGCCCGATGCGGGCACCAACACCCTGAACATTCGCACCACCGCAGTGCGCCAGGGCGATTTTTACATCATCCGTGGCCAAAAAATCTGGACATCCCGGGCCCAGCATTCCGATTTGATGATTTTGTTGGCCCGCACCACGCCCAAGAGTCAGATCAAAAAACGCACTCATGGCCTCTCTCTCTTCATCATCGATATGCACGAGGCCTTGCAAAATGGGATGACCATCAAACCCATCCCCACCATGATGAATCATCACACCACCGAAGTTTATTTCGATGATTTGAAAGTGCCCGTGCAAAACCTCATCGGCAACGAGGGCGAGGGTTTTCGTTACATTTTGCGGGGCATGAATGCCGAGCGCATCCTCATTGCCGCCGAGTGCATCGGCGATGGCTACTGGTTCATCGAGAAGGCCCGCGATTACGCCAACCAGCGCCAGGTGTTCGACACGCCCATTGGCTCGCATCAGGGCGTGCAGTTTCCCATTGCTCGGGCCTACATCAATTTGCGGGCTGCCGATTTGATGCGCTTTGACGCAGCAGCCAAATATGATCGTGGTGAATCCATCGGGCCCGAGGCCAACATGGCCAAATATCTCGCTGCCGAGGCTTCGTGGGAGGCGGCAAATGTGGCGATGCAAACCTTTGGCGGCTTTGGATTTGCCACGGAATATGACATCGAGCGCAAATTCCGCGAAACCAAGCTCTATCAAATTGCGCCCATCTCTACCAACTTGATTTTGGCCTACCTGGGCCACAATGTGCTGAAAATGCCACGTTCCTATTAGATGCCATCACAGAAGAATAACAAGTTTGTCATTTGAAGCGTTTATCACTGCACAAGGAGACTTGCTATGCCTGTCAAAACAGGTTGGACCGGTCGTTTTTACGAAGATTTTGAAGTTGGCGACATTTACCAACATCCCCTGGGCCGCACCATTACCCAGGCGGATAATGTTTGGTTCACCCACATCACGGTCAATCCTAATCCCATTCATTTTGATGCCAACTATGCCGCGCAAACCATGTTCAAGCGTCCGCTGGTCAATTCAACTTTTACGCTGGCGCTGATTACCGGGCTGAGCGTGGCCGATATTTCGCAAAATGGCATCAATCTGGGCTGGGATGAGGTGCGTATGCCCGCACCTGTCTTTGTGGGCGATACCCTTTACGCCCGTAGCGAATTGCTCAGCAAACGAGAATCCAAAAGCCGTCCCGACCGCGGCATCATCACCATTCGGACCATTGGTTACAATCAGGATGGCGTGGTCGTGGTCAGTTATCGGCGCACCATCATGGTTTACAAACGTGGCTTCGGGCCCAAGATTCCGCAGCCTGTGATCAACACATGAACATGATCGACCTTTCGCCCCGCATCACGCCCGAGCTGCCCGTTTGGCCCGGCGACCCCGCGGTGCGCCTGACACATCCTGCCAGCCTGGCCCGCGGCGACGCCTTTGCCCTGACCGAGCTGGCCCTGAGCGTGCATACCGGCACGCACGTAGACGCCCCCGCGCATTATGTGCCTGGCGGCGCGGGCGCTGACGCGCTGCCTCTGAGCGCACTGGTGGGCCCCGCTTGGGTGCTGGATGTGGGTGATGTTCCTCTCATCACCGCCCAGGTGTTGGCGGCGGCCGCGCTGCCTCTTCAAACTGAACGATTGCTGCTGCGCACTGGCAACAGTCATCGTAAACTCATGCGTTCGGCGCAGTTTCATACCGATTTTGTGGCACTCAGCGCCGAAGCTGCGACCTGGCTGGTGGCCCGGGGCGTGCGTTTAGTGGGCATCGATTATTATTCCATTGCCCCGTATGATGCGCTGGCGCCTACGCATGAGATTTTGCTGCGCTCGGGCGTGATTGTGGTCGAGGGACTGGATATGACCGAGGTCAAGCCGGGCCCATACACCTTCATCTGTCTGCCTCTGAAGCTGGCCGATGCCGATGGTGCGCCCGCCCGCGCCATTCTGCTGCCCAACCTGGGGAGGAATGGAATAATCTTGGGCACATCTTAAAGAACTTTGAGAAAAGTGCTGTGCATCTCGACCAACGACGAAAATAGATTTGGCGCTAAAATCCGTCATTGCAACCACAGATGACACAGATGTCACAGATTTTTTTGATGGGTTCTTTCCTTTTTCCTTCGTGCCTTGGTGCGCTTGGTGCTACACTCCGGATAGCAATGAATCGTTACACTTCAATTTTCATAGCATCACCTACTTTGGTAGCTGCGCATTTTGACGAACAGGGATGAAGATTGACAGATATGAACGATGGTTCGCTTCGTCCATATCCGTCTGATGTGTTTTCATGTTCTCCAAGGTTTATTCTTTTGAACGCTCGAAGCGATACGTGCAAACGCTTTCTTGCCGCACTGCGGAAGGTTAGTCGATGGTGATTGCTTTGAGCGCTGGCGTGGCAGTAGGCTGGCCCCAGCGCTGAGATTGTTGTGGTGCGCTTCCTGCCTCATCTTCAGCAGTCAGCGAAAGTTGATAACGCTGGAAGAGATCGGCATCTTCCACCATTTGCGAATCACCTGTCGCGGCTGCCACCCGACGCAACGTTGCCTCCATCTGGCGGGCCAGTTCCCGGGCCTCGGCGTAACGTCCTTCCATAAAAAGATCATCGATACGTTTCAGGGCCTGGGCCGAACGCACGATAGTCACATTGCGCATCACCTCTACATCATCCAGGGGGTCTGATGAATTGGAGCCGGGGTAAATGGTGATGGTGCGACTTTCGTTGCGTTGCCGTTGCCCGAAAACATCGGTGTAGGTCAGCGTGAGCTTGGCCAGTGTGGCTGGTTGATGCAGGGATGCCATTCGAAATTGTGCCAAAACCACCTGACTGTCACCCGCCCCCATGTCGTTCAGAGCGATTTTGGCGCCGCGGGCGGGCGGCGTTTTATCGTAACCCACCAGATACTGCAAGTCTCCAGCCTCTGATTCCAGGGTGAGCGTGATGTCTCGGGCCACCTTTTCTACCAGGCCCGTCACTTCATCCTCGAAAACTTTGCGCATCTCTTGGGGCGAATCAATAAAATGATAGGCGCCATGCCCTTGTGCAGCCAGACGATGCAGCAGGTTTTCATCCAGCATTGTGCCTAGTCCGATGGTCGAGAGATAAATGTTGCGGTCATTGTACGCTTTGGCATCAGCGGCAACTTGTGCAGGATTGCTAACACCGCGATTGGCAATGCCATCGGTGAGCAAAATAACACGATTGTTGCGGCGGATGTCGAAATGTTTTTCCACTTCCCGAAAACCCATCATCATGCCGGCATGAAGATTGGTCCAGCCATCAGGTTGCAGGTTGTCGATGGTGGCCTGAATCCAGCGCGCATCCCCTACCGGTTGCGCGGGCAACAAAAGCTCCGCTTCATCGCTGTACGCCACGATGGCGATGATGTCATCGGGCGCCAGGCTGTGCAAGAAGAGCGCCAGCGATTCTTTGAGATACGCCATTTTGCCCTCTTCTTTCATGGAGCCGCTTTTGTCTAGCACCAGCGCCAAATTGAGCGGTGTGCGTTGTTTATCGGTCGGCGTGGCGGCCTGGAGGCCAATCTGCATCCACACATCGCCACCTTGTCGGGGCACACTTACATTACCCAGCCGCACATCCAGCGCCAGTGGTTGCTGGGTGGGCTCCGGGAAGCGTTGCTCGTAATAATTGAGATATTCGGCCACATGCACCTCTTCGGCCGGAACGATGTACCCACGGTTGATGAGGCCACGGCTGCGTGCTTTTGAGGCGTCTATCGAAGCGCCACAGGCATTTGTCAGCAGGGCCAAAAGAAGAAGTATCAGACTGGTGAAAAGTTTCTGCCGTTTCATGGGAAGCTCCTGTTGAGTGGAGGGGTGGATTGAGGGCTCGCTGTGCGCCCCCGCTTTCATCTTCCATCCTGACAGAAACGTGGTACAATTCAAGAGACAAAACTGTACCATTAGATGTACCATGAAGACTTTTTCTCAATTGCTCACCGAACATGCCCGCCGTACCGGGGTCAGCGATGCTGAACTGGCCCGGCATCTTGGCGTGCGGCGTCAAACCATTTTTCGCTGGAAGGAGGGGGTGACCAAGCGACCGCGTGAACGGGTGGATGTGCTGCGGTTGGCCGAGAAGCTGCGGCTTAGTTCCGAGGAGCGAGATGCGTTGTTGTTGGCAGCGGGCTTTGCGCCCGAGGCCGTGCCCGCGGTGGCACAAACGCACGCGGTGCAGGAGGACGCGCCCGCGGCCATCGCTACCCTGCCCTGGCGCTGGCTGCTTTTGGCCAGTTTGCTGCTGGTGCTGTTGTTGGGCAGCTTGTTGTTTTGGGAGAACGGGCAGCGGGATGCAGTGCGCTACAGTGGCTCTTTGGCCCTGGGAGCCACGGCCACACCTGATGAATCGCTGATTTTGGTGGCGCAGTTTGCCAATTATGGCGGCGAAAAGCTGGGCTACAATGTGGCCGGGCGCTTGGCCGAAGCTGTGACTGCCGCGGGCCCGGAGGATGTGCGGGTACAGGTTGTGCCCGAAATCATCGAAACCGAGGCCCAAGCCCGGCAGCTTGCCCAGGCTCAGCGGGCACTCATCATCATTTGGGGCGAATATGATAGCGGGCGGGTGCTGGCGCATGTGCTACCCTTGCAAACGGGGGCCAGTTCGCTGGAGGTGCGACATTTGCTGGATGATTTTTCGGCACTGAACACCACCATCAACGCTGAATTGCCGCAGGAGGTGCAATGGCTGGCACTGGTCACGCTGGGCCAGGTGCATTATCTTAACCAACACTACACCCAGGCCGAATATCTCTTTGGGCAAGCGTTGCAACAGCATGCAGCAGATGTGCAGGGGCTGGACGTTGTTTACTTTTATCTGGGCCTGCTGGCCTATCGGGCACAGCCCCCGGCACTGGATGAAAGTATCGCCTATTTTACGCAAGCACTGGATTTGACGCCCGGGTTTGTTACGGCATTGAATAATCGGGCTGCTGCTTATTTGCGTCGACAGGCCGCGGGCGATAGCGCCCGGGCGCTGGCCGATTTACAGCGGGTGGTTGCTTTGCGTCCGCAAGAGGCCAGCGGGCACTATAATTTGGGATTGGCGTTGGGACAGGCAACACCGCCACAGCTCCAAGAGGCCCGAGTCGAATTCGAAAAGGCGTATGCGCTTAATCCGCAGTCGCCAGGCGTGAACAATGCACTTTGTTGGGATTACGCGCTGGAGGCACAGCCGCAAAAAGCTCTGCCCTTTTGCGATAATGCGGTAGCGCTGGATAGCAGTGGCAACAGCCACGACTCGCGGGGTGTGGCCCGGGCGCAACTGGGCGATTTGGATGGCGCCATCGCTGATTTTCAGTATTATCTGACACACTACCAAGCAGTGGATGCCAACGCGTATGCGCATGATGCGCCCGTGCGGCGGGCGTGGGTGCAAGCCTTGCAGGCGGGCAGAAATCCTATGGATGCAGCCACCCTGGCCCAATTGCGCAACCATGGGCACGCACAGTAGCCTGTCATCCAACGCATCAAGTTGTTTGCCACCCAATTCCCCCGGTCAGGTCTTTGTTGCTTGGTTCAGGGTTTGCAGGATGCTGTTGCCGTAGGTTTGCAGTTTCCAGGGGCCCAGCACGGCTAGTTCGGCCAGGGCTGCACGATTTTGGGGATTTGCCCGGGCAATTGTCATCAGGGTGCTGTTGGTCATCACCACATCGACTTCGACTCCGCGGGCGTTGGCTGTGCGGGCCCGCCATTGCCGCAGAGCTTCGTAGCGTGCTTGGGCTTGTTCATCGGGACGGGGGCCCACAGAACGGCGTGCGGGAAACGCGGGGGGCTCATCCTGCTGCGCCCGACGAATGATGCCCGCGAGTTTACGGGCCAGATGTGCAGGCAGCCGTCGCGGCACACCCGGCACTCGCATCAGATGACGCTCATTTTTGGGGAGAGCCTGCGCCAGCGCCAGCAAAACATCATTGCGTAAAATGCGATAGGGCGGTACATCCCGCTGGCTGGCCCGTTGTTCACGCCACTGGAATAGTGCGTTCAGCACAGCTTGCTGATGTGGCTCCAGGTCGCGGGCTCCGTTGAGTCGCCAAATGGTGGGTTGCGGCTTTTTGCGCCAGCGGATTGACCGTAATTCGTCGAAAACCTCTTGCGCTTCGGGCCAACGTCCTGCCTGGTGCAATGCGTGTTCGATCATATCCCGCAAATCCAGCAGATAATGGGTATCGAAACGGGCATAAGCGAGCTGACGTTCGGTGAGCGGGCGTTTGCCCCAATCGGTGCGCTGCATTTTTTTATCCAGCTCCACGCCGAATTCTTCACGCAGAATCGAGGCCAGGCCCGGATGCTGCCAACCCAGGATTCGGGCTCCCCACAAGGTGTCGAACAAATGGCCGAACGTCCAGCCAAAATCCTTGTTCAGCAAAAGCACATCATTTTCTGCCGCGTGCATGGTTATTTCGATAGCTTCCCGCTGCACCAATTGCCCCAGTGGCTCCAGCGCCCGCAAGGCCAGCGTATCGATGATATAATCTTCTGTCGCGGTGGAAATTTGAATCAGGCATATCTTGTAATGATACGCGTACATGCTATCGGATTCGGTGTCCAGCGCAAAACGGCCAGCTTTTTCGAGGATGGTAACCAGGCGGGCGAGTTGGGCCTGAGTTGTGATGACAGTGGGTGGGGGCAGTTGGGGAAGCATGTTTCTATTATCGCCCTCTCAGGCCTGTTTGTCCATTTTGCAAGGCCCTTGTAAAATGGCTCTGTAACAATGCAATGTTTGCACGCCAGATGCAAGGGGTGCATGTTGATTGGTTGTCTGTACGATTCATGTTCCCTGATGAGCCTTCGTGCAATGATTTGCATGGTTACCATGAAGGCTCGTGTCGCTACGGAGGCTTGAATTTGATGACGCAAGGCTATAAATTACTCATCACGTATGATTATTTGCCAGATCACGAAATGGCGTACCGACGTTTTATGATGACGCAATGGCTGCCAGCTATGCAGCAGCTCAAATTAGAGCCTTTGGCCATCTTTCATACGCAATGGGGCCACTATCCGGTGCGCCAGCTTGCGTTGTACGCCGAGAATGAAGCAATTATCCGGCAGGCGCTGAATGACGAAAAATGGGGTTACTGGTGGGAACGGCTCAGCCATTATGTTGTGCATCAGCGCTATTGTGTGTTGCCCGCCCGCGAATGGTTTCAGTTTTGTGCCGAGCTGTAATGGCATGACCATGGCGGATAGCGGCAGTTAGCTCTGTCTGGCTCACATCATTTCTTTTAGGCGGCGGGCCACAGTTTGAGTCATGCCGGGCACTGCGGCCAGCGATTCGATGCTGGCGTTGCGGATGGCATCGATGCTGCCAAAGTGTTTGAGCAGGGCCTGGCGGCGTTTCATGCCAATGCCGGGCACATCTTCCAGCCGCGATTTGAGCATGTTTTTGCCTCGTAGTTTGCGCTGGTAGGTCACAGCAAAACGATGCGCCTCATCACGGATGCGCTGCACCAGGTACATTTCGGGGCTGGCCTGGGGCAGATGGATCGGTTCTGGATTTTCGGGCACGAAGAGCAGTTCTTCTCGCTTGGCCAGGCCCGCGACCGGCACCACTTCGTATAAATCCAGCTTTTTCAGAACTGCTACGGCAATGCCTAATTGTCCTTTGCCACCATCGATGAGCAGCAGGTCGGGCAAGATTTGCCAGGAGGATTCAGAACGTTGTCCGGGTGCAGAGGGGGCTTCATCTGCCCGGGCCCGACGAAACCGCCGCGTTAGCACTTCGCGCATAGCAGCAAAATCATCAGGTTGGCCTGTTTGGGTCACCGTTTTTACCTGGAATTTCCGATAATCAGTCTTGCGGGGCACACCTTTGACAAAAACAGCCATGCTGGCCACGGTGTTGGTTCCCTGCAAGGTCGAAATATCGAAACATTCGATGCGTACCGGCGGCTTGGGTAGATTGAGGGCTGCTTGCAGGTTGGCAATGGCTTCGGTATGACGATGGGCATCGGCCTGCCACGCAGCTTGCATGGCGCTGAGCGCGCTGCGGGCGTTTTCGGTAGCCAGATGAATGAGCGCCTTCTTTTCACCTCGTTGCGGCACTCGCAACGATACTTTGGCGCCCCGTTTGCTGTGCAACCATTGTTCGATGATGGCGGTTTCATCCAACGCCACCGGCAGCAGAATTTGCGGAGGCAGATAGGCTGCTTCATCATAAAATTGCTTGATGAAGGAGGTCAGCAGTGCTTTGCTTTCATCTTCGCCCGCGCCCTCCAGCATAAACGTTTCTCGTCCGATAAGACGCCCGCGGCGAATGAAGAAGACTTGGGCGCAGGCTTGTCCCTTTTCCTGGGCAAAGGCGATGACATCTTCATTTTCCTGGCGGCCCGAGACAACTTTTTGCCGTTCGACAATGCGCCGCGCAGCCTTGATTTGGTCTCGATACATGGCGGCCCGTTCAAATTGCAAATTTCCTGCTGCTTTTGCCATACGGGCCTCCAGCTCGGCCAGCACATCATCACTCTTGCCTTCCAAAAATTGGCATAATCGGTCGATGATGGCCCGATACTCCTCTTTGCTCACTGCGCCCACGCACGGGCCCGCACAGCGCTTGATGTGAAAATAAAGACAGGCCCGCTTGTCCTGCCCTGTAATGGTGCGATGGCAATCCAAATAAGGAAACACCCGACGCAAGGCGTCCAGGGTTTGGCGCACTGCCATGCCACTGGTAAAAGGCCCGTAGTAACGAGCGCCATCGGGCAACATACGCCGCACCACCGAAATCCTGGGAAAATCCTCTTGCCAATGCACTTTGATGTACGGATATTGCTTGTCATCTTTGAGACGGATGTTGTAGTGCGGGCGGTAGCGCTTGATGAGCTCATTTTCTAAAATCAGCGCTTCCAGCTCTGTATCGGTAACCACCCATTCGATGTCGGCAATATCAGCCACCAGCCGCCTGGTTTTGGCTGTGTGGCTCCGTTGCTCCTGAAAATAGGAGCGTACCCGATGCCGCAGGTTGATCGCTTTGCCCACATAGATAACTTTACCCGCGTCATTGCGATAAAGATAGCAACCGGGCCGGGTGGGCAAAGCCTTGAGTTTAGCCTTTAGTTTGGGGCTCAGGGTGGGCTTGGACATGATGGCGTCATGGCTATGGGAAATTATCGGCAATAAAAGTGTTGGGTTGTGGTTCGCCATGCCATCTCTTTTCGTTCATCCCACAAGTTTGTAACCACGCCCGCGGATGGTGAGGATGTAGCGTGGCTGTGCCGGGTTGGGTTCTACTTTTTTGCGCAGACGGCTTACCATTTTTTCGATGGCTGAGTCGTAGATGTTGTCGACATAATCTTCGCCCCAGACAGCTTCCACAATGCTGTATTTGTCACAGACTTTGTTCAGGTTTTCATAAAGCAGCATAAGCATGCGCGATTCAAGCCGGGTAAGGTTTTGCGCGGGGTGACCATCGATGGTAACTTGGCCCGATTCTGCATCTACGTAAATGCCTTTTTGCGGAATTCGCTGTCCCAGAGTCTGATACTGTATGAAATCGGAGAAGAGGGTAGCAAAGCAGCGCGGCGCATCATCGTCGGGCAGCAAGAGGCCCTTGCGCATGAGTTCATCCAGAGCCTCGGCAGAGCTTTTGCGCTCGGGCCAGTGGAAGCTTTCGATGGTGGCTTGCTCCATGTCGGTCAAATCGCGCCAGATTTTTTTGCATTCGGCCCTTACGCCCGGATCGCGGCGTAACTGGTCGCGTATTTCGTGGTGGATGAGCGCATCTTGATTGGGCGTGCGAGCGGTTTTGCCGGTGATTTGGGCCAATTTTCGGCAGGCCAGCTCAGTCAGCGCTGGATGTCCGCCAGCTTGTTCCAGGATGAAGGCCATGTCAGCGTCATCGAAGCGGGCGTCCATATCCGCGACACACGTGCTAATCAGTATGCGGGTATCTCGGGCGCTGAGCGGGGGCACAAAACGGATGTTGGTACGAAACAACTCGATAAAATCATCCACATCTTCTCCCATGCGCAGGTGGATGAGCCGTCGGTGCGAGGCTGTGACATAGCTCAAGCCATTGCCGTAACGGTCTTTGAGCGCCCGCAGATTCAGGAATACACGGCCATCCAGCGCCCGAAACGCACTATCGAATTCGTCGAACACCAGCACCACTTGCTCGGCCTGGCTTTCTACCAGTGTGGTAATGGCCTGATTAAAGCTCAGGGGGATGTGTAGCTTGCTGGGAGGGGCGATGAGTTGATCATAGGCCCGCTGAATGCTGGCCCGCAGCGTGGGGTCGTTGTTTTGCAGGCTTTGCAGCAGAACTCGCAAGATGAGTTCGTAAAATGCCTGTTCGCTTTCTTCCAACATGCGGTTGCAGTCGATGTGGAAGATGTGGAAGTCATCGCTTAAGTCTGGGCGCAGCGCGGCCCGCACCTGTGTCTGGCGAAAATCGCGCAAAAGTGTTGATTTGCCGATATTGCTCACGCCCACCAGGCTCACGCACCGCGACCTGGCGGTTTGATCGAACAAATACGACTGCAAATCGGTACGGGTGATGAGCATTGGAATGATAAAGTGAACGCGGGCGGTGCGGAATGGATAGAGCGATCAAACGAGGCATGGTGATTGGGAATTATGTGGTTCTTCCCCAGATGTTGATTCTAATCACAAATTGTGCTGCTGGCAAGTTGGCGTTAAGAAGATGCGCATTTGAAACTTGAGAAAAGTGCTGTGCATCTTGGCGAACGGCGAAGATGGCAACCACAGATGGCACAGATGCCACAGATTTTTGGGTTCATTTCTGTATTTCTGTGAAAATCTGTGAGAATCTGTGGTTAAACCACGGCAACCACAGATGGCACAGATGCCACAGATTTTTCTTGAGCGGTTCTTTCCTTTTTCTTCGTGTCTTTGCGCCTTTGTGTGCTTGGAGGTGTACTCTGGATAGCAATGAATCGTTCCATTTCAACTTTTATAGCATCACCGACTTAAAAAGAAAGAGGCCCGCAATCGAAAGAACGATGGCGAGCCTGAGGGCGATGGATGGGGGAGCGTTAGTTGCGTCGCCGTCCGGTGAGCAGGAACACATAATAAAGCACCTGCCCGATGGCTGCAATGGCCGCGGCTACGTAGGTCAATGCCGCCGCGTTCAGGGTGGCATTGACCCCTTTCATCTCCTGGGGAGCCAAAATTTGCATCTTGATGAGCTCATCTTTGGCCCGAGCGCTGGCGTTGAACTCTACTGGCAGGGTGATGATGGTAAAGAGGGCGGTCAGGGCAAAAAGGGCCAATCCCAGCCAGGCGATGCTGTAACCCAGATCGATGGCGCCAGTCAATGACATGAGCAAAAAGCCAGCCATGATGATGAGCGGGCCCAGCCAGGATCCGAATTGCACCGCGGGCACAATGGCACTGCGCAGTTTAAGCGCCGCGTAGTGGTCGGCATCTTGCAGCGCGTGGCCCGATTCGTGCGCGGCAATGCCCACTGCGGCAATGCTGGCACTGCGCCCGACCTCTGATGAGAGTCGTAGCACTTTGGCCCGAGGATCGTAATGATCGCTGAGCAGCCCTTTGCTTTCTTCGATGCGTACCTCGTAAAGTCCGTAATTATCCAGGATGAGCCGGGCAGCCTGGGCCCCGGTGAGCCCGCGGGCATTGCCGATTTTGCTGTATTTATTAAAAGCGCTCTTGACCTTGGCCTGAGCCCAGAGTCCCAGCAACATACCAGGCAGGGCCAGCAAAATCCAGAGCATGAATGATCCACCAAACATTTTCAAAGTCTCCTTCGTGTGTTATTTCATCGATTCATCGTACCCGTACTACCGAGGGCATCTGAATCGTTACATACAGTGTAACATAGAATCATTAGAGGAATATAGTCGTTTTGCAACGAGTTTCTTGAGGGCTGGCGTCGGACGGTGCCATTGCCATGGCTACCATCGATTTTTGAACATTTCTGTCCTCTTTTCTTCGCACCTTGGTGCTCGTGGTGATGTGCTTTGGATGGCGGTGAGCCGTTATACTTCAAATTCGTATCATCAACGACTTCATGCCTGTGGTTGTCGCTTTAGACGCCAACCCGCACTTGCCAGAAGAAAAGTAACAGCATGAGGATGACAAAGAAAATTTTGACAACGATGGCTGCCAAATAGCCAAGAAGGAAGCTGCGGCTGGTTTGCCAGGCCTGACGCCATTCGCCACCATGTCGCCGGGCTTCCCAGCCCAATAATCCTAAAAATGCGCCGGCAATGGCGCCCACCACATTGAAGATGAGCAAGCCTGCCACTGCCGCAATGCCTGCCACCATCATGCTTTGCCACGATGCGCCCCCCTTTTTGGCACCCATGCCCGCCAGCACCACATCGCTGATTTCTGCGGCCATGGCCAGCAATAGCAGCAGGATGAGCGTTGGCCAGCCCACCACCTGAAAGCCATCGTTCCAGGCCCACAGCAGGGTGCTTAGCCAGATGAGCAGGGGGCCGGGCACAACGGGTAGCACCGTGCCCAAAATACCTATCGCCATGCCGATGTAGGCCAGAAGTTGAACAAAATCAAAGGGCTGTGGTGTCATGGGTGGAGTCTGAGAATGGGGGAAAGATGGAAAATAGGTGTTGCGTCCAGGCCCAGGTCATCATAAAGTGTGGATGGCACGCTGATGTCGGCCAGCAGCAGGGCTCCGGTTAGCTCGGGCAGGGCCAGCAGGCCTGTTTTGGGCAGCGCCAGCATCATGGTGGCCGCGGCGCGAATGCAAGGCTCGTGGGCGCGCCCGTTGCCCGCGTCCACGCCCGAGGGCGCATCCAGGGCCAGGATGGGCGCAGGATGGCTGTTGGCAAGCTGAATCAGGTCAGCCTCGGGCCCGCAGGGAGTGCTTTGCAGCCGGTAACCTATCAGCGCATCGATAATAAGATCTGCGCTGGGCAATTCCCAGCCATCGCCCGCAGTGGTCACCGAGACGCCCATGGCCAGCAGGCTTTTCAATTGCTGACCTGGCACAGCGTCCAAGCTCTCCATCGCTCGGGCCAGCATCACCTGCACCTCGGCGCCCCGATTCGCCAGGTGTCGGGCTGCGGCCAGACCGCCACCGCCATTGTTGCCATGTCCGGCTAGCACCAGCACCGGGCGTTGCGCCAAATCGCCATCCAACATGGCCTGAGCCACGTCGGCCAGGTTGCGCCCGGCGTTTTCCATCATTTGGATGGGCTCGATGCCGTACTCGGCCACCATTAGCGCGTCGACCTGACGCATTTGGTCGCTGCTGAGCGCGGGCAAAGACGCGATGGCCCGTGCCGGAAAAGTGTTCATACTCCTGTTACGCATGGGGATTGTCATCGGTTTCATGGGGCGCTGTCCACACACCTGCAACCAGCTCCACCTCCATGCCCAGAGCATTGCTCAGCACATCCAAATTACGCTCCGCCTCCCACAGCTCGATGGCCGCGGGCCCGGTGGTGAGCGTCTCGATTTGCACCCAGCCATTTTCTACATCGCTATGACACCGTAAATCTCGTACCACCTGTCGCCGCCCCCGCTCCAGATATTCGGCCAGGCGGATGATGCCGCACAGCACCACCAGTGCTTTGGTATCATTTTGGGTTAGCAAGGAGGCCAGCTCGCGCGGTTTGGGCACCCCCTTGTTGCGATGATACCGGGCAATTAGGGCGATGATGGCTAGTTCGCGCGGGCTGTAGCCGTAAAGCGTGTAGTTGAGGATGATGTGGTAGGAGTGCTGATGATGGTAGGGATAATTGATGATGGCGCCAATATCGTGCAGCAGGCCCGCAGCCCACAAAAGCTGTCGATAATTTTTGTCCAGGCCATGCACCGGGCGCAATTCATCGAACATGCGCAAGGCCAAAAAGGCCACATGGTGGCTGTGATGATCGTCGCGTCCAAAGATGCGGGCCAGACTGAGAATGCTGAATTGGCGTAAATCGGGGAAGAGCGGCTGCGGTTGATCGGCCAGAAAATGTTCGAAAAAGAGTCCTTCACGCAAGCCCGGGCGGCTGATGGTGAGTTCATCGAAGCCGCTATGTTGCAAGAATTGCTGGTAGGCTATGGCTGCTGCCGGAATAATATCGGCCCGATCGTTCCGCAGGCCATGGATTTGCCGTCGTTTTTTCAGAGATTGCCGCCATAGGCTATCGGCTTGCTGCGCCACAGCCTGGGCCGATAGTCGATAGCCGTGGATGGTTGCCAGAGGGTAGCGTTGCTGCACCTGGTCAATCTTGCCCATGTTGCGCACCGCGCCCCCAATGGCCACTAGCTGATCGCCAGGCCGGGCCTTGAACCAGTCCAATTCCTGCAATTGTTCCTGGATGAAGGCTTGCAGCGCCTGTACCTGCTCGGGTGCAATTTTGTCCGGGCTCAGAAAAAGTTCGGTGAGTCGTAATGCGCCCAGGGGCAAGCTGATGCACCTTCCCGGAAGCCCACCTCGCACTTCGGTAATTTGGGCGCTGCCGCCGCCCAGGTCGATGACAAACCCTTCGCGCATGCAGGTGGCGTTGATCGCTCCCAGTGCGCCGTAGTAGCCCTCCTCTTCGCCTGAAAGCAGCCGTAAATCCCAGCCGGTTTCATTTTTGATGCGGGCCAGAAAGGAATCTCGATTGACGGCATCGCGTACTGCACTGGTGGCCACAATGATGATGTCGCTAACGCCCAAATCGTCGCCCAGCTCTTTGAACATGCGCATGGCGTTCACTGCCCGCTGGATAGCCGCGGCTCGCAGCACATTGGTGCGCCCCATGCCCTCGCGCAAACGCACCACCTCCCGAATTTCATCTTCCAGCCGGAAGTAGCGCTGGCGTTCATAGTCGAAGATGACCATGCGAGTGGTGTTTGAGCCGAGATCGATGATGCCGATGTGTTGGGTCATGGTGTGTGCGAGATGAGAGCGTGGGGTGGGGCTGTGTTTGTTTAGATTGTGCCACGCCAGCGCACGTTTCGCAAGCCTGCGGAAAAATGAGTGGCTCTTTTGAATTTCAGGGGGGCTGGCGCTGTCAAGTCGCCGGATTACGGATCCGGTTCAAGAGCGGGGGCTCCCAGGGGGGGGATTCGCAATCTGCCCGGCCTATCATTCCCTGAAATCCAGTTGAGCCAAATGAGTAAGGGAAGCGTGTGGGCGTAATCTGCTATCCCACCACTTTCAACTGCGCCATAGATGCCAGAAGTTTTTTAACCCCTTGCCGGGGGAAGGCCACGATAATCTCTTCATCCTGGCCCGCGGGCAGCGTGGCGATGACCGTTCCTTCGCCAAATTGGGCATGCAAAACCTTCATGCCCGACTTGTAGCCGCTCTTGTTGGCCAACATTTCATCCAGCGACGCCCGCTTTTTACGGCCCCGCTCATAACCGCCCCAGTTTCCGGCGCGCGTCTTGGCGCTGGTGGCTTGCCCTTTTTTGCCACGAATAGTTAGCCGCCGCGGGATTTCTTTGAGAAAGCGAGAGGCCTCACTGACTTCGCTGCGGCCCCAGGTGGCCCGGCGGAAAGTGTGCAGCAGATAAAGCTGATTCTTGGCCCGGGTCATGCCCACATACGCCAGCCGCCGCTCCTCCTCCATGCCGTCGGGGTCTTCAAAACTGCGGCTGTGCGGGATAAGCCCCTCCTCCATGCCTGTGAGAAAAACGGTGCCAAACTCCAGCCCCTTGGCCGCGTGCAACGTTAGCAGCGTGGGCACATCGGAGCTCGTTTCGTAATTGTCCACATCGCTGACCAGCGCCACCTCCTCCAAAAACGCGTCCAGCGCGATTTCTATCGGCAAATCATCATACGCCTGGCTCACTGTACGCAGCTCCATGATGTTGTTCCAGCGGTCTTCTCCCTCGTCGCTGCCATCCCGCAGCCACTCCTGGTAGCCCGATTCCGCCAAAATGCGATCCATGAGCTGCGCAGGCGAGCGGGACGAGCGGGCCTCAATCCAGTTTTGCAGCATGGCATAAAAAGCCATCAGTGTCCTTTTGGTGCCAGTGCGGAAAGGCTGCACCGCCACTCTGGCTCCCAAGTCATTTTCATCGCCACCGATGATGCGTAAGCCCTGATACATGCTCACGCTCAGACCACCGCTCCATGCAGCCAGCTTGTTCACCGTGGTCAGGCCAATGCGCCGAGGTGGTGTGTTGATGATGCGACGCAGGCTGACATCATCGTCAGGATTCTGCACCACCCGCAAATAAGCCATCACATCCTTGACCTCCTTGCGATTGTAGAAGCGCGTGGCTCCCACCAGCCGATAGGGCATGTTGCGGCGCAAGAAGGCCTCTTCGATGGCTCGGGATTGAGCATTGGTGCGGTACATGATGGCGGTGTCGCCAGGCGTGGCCTTGCCCAGTTTTTTCAGGCGCAAAATTTCATCGATGATGTATTCTCCCTCCTCCTTTTCGTCATAAGCTTCGTAAAGGATAACCTTTTCGCCCGGGCCCCGGTCTGTGAACAATTTTTTGGCGGTGCGATGCACATTGCGACTGATAACCGCGTTGGCTGCATCCAAAATGTGCTGGGTAGAACGATAATTTTGTTCCAACAAGATGACCGCAGCCTCGGGATGATCCTGACGGAAGCGCTCTACGTTGCGGAAATCTGCGCCACGGAACGCATAAATCGACTGATCCTCATCCCCGACCACAAAGATGTTATGATGCCCCCCAGCCAGCAGTTTGACCAATTCATACTGGGCTGTGTTGGTGTCCTGAAACTCATCGACCATGATGTAATCGTAGCGGCGCTGATAAAAATCGAGAATATCGGGATTTTGGCGTAGCATCAGCACCGTTTTCATCAATAAATCATCAAAATCCAGGGCGCTGCTTAACGAAAGCAGTGCTTGATAGCGTTCATAAATTCGGGCCACCATTTCATCCCAGTAAGTTTCGATGGGAAATTGGGTCGGGGCCAGCAATTCGTTCTTGGCCCGGGAAATTGCGCTCAGGATGGGGCGGGGGCGATTGCGCTTATCATCCAGATTCAAATCTTTTAGCGCCTGTTTAACCACCTGCAATTGATCATCTGTGTCGAAGATGACATAACGGGGGTTGAGTCCGATTTTCTCCGCCTGGATGCGCAAAAAACGGGCGCAGATGCGATGAAAGGTGCCGATGCTCAATCCTTGCAGGCCCGCGTCCAGGCCCATCAATGCTTGCGTGCGCTCCTTCATCGATTGCGCAGCCTTGTTGGTGAAGGTGACAGCCAAAATGCGATACGGGGGTACCCCCACATCATCCACCAGATGAGCAATGCGATGAGTAAGCACCCTGGTTTTGCCGGAGCCAGGCCCGGCCAGTACCAGTACTGGGCCATCGATGGTGGTAACCGCTTCACGTTGGGGGGGATTGAGAGTTTCGAGTTGGGTCATGGTGGATGGAGCGCTTTTTGAATGGGTGGGAATCGTTATGGAGGGAGGTGGTTATTTTGGGGTATTTGTGGCTTCGGCAAACAGTTGTTGGTAGCTGGCCCAGCGATGGGGATGAATCTGCTCATGCTCCCGGGCCGAGCGCACTGCGCAACCAGGCTCGGCCATGTGCGTGCAATCGCTAAAACGGCATTGCGGCGCCAGCGCCCGAATCTCTGGAAAATAGTCCGAAAGCTCGCCCGGGCGCACATCCCACAGGCCCAGCTCGCGCAAACCGGGCGTATCGGCAATAAAACCGCCAGCATCCAGGGGATAAAGTTGGGCCCAGCGCGTGGTGTGCTTGCCTGTGCCCATGCGCATGAGCTCGCCTACACGCAGGTCCAGGCCAGGCTGCAGGCTATTGATGAGCGAGGATTTACCCGCGCCCGAAGGCCCGGTTACCACGGTGATGTGGTCTTTGAGGTGCCGCCGCAACAGGTCGATGCCATGCTGTCGGACTGCACTCACATAAAAAACGGGATAGCCAATCCTCTCGTACAGGCCGAACTGCGCTCGGGCCCGGGCCTCGCTGGTCAAATCAATCTTGTTGATGACAATGAATGCGGGAATTTCCGAAGATGCCGCGGCCACCAGAAACCGGTCCAGCAGATAAAGGTTCGGCTCAGGCTCAGCCGCGGCAAACACCACCATAATTTCGTCGGGATTGGCCAAAATGACATCTTCCACCGGGGTGGTGGTGTTGGGGCGGCGACGCGATAACGTGCTTTTTCGGGGAAGAATAGCCACAATCTGGCCCTCGCGTTTGGCCTGATTCACCACCTGCACGCTCACCCCATCGCCCGTTGCGATCAAAGTGGTCAGGCGGCGGCGACGTTTGAGCCTGCCCAAGACTTTGCACTGCCAGCGCTCACCCTGCTCGGTGAGGACATCGATGAAATCAGAGTAGACGCGTAAAACAATACCGTGCATGCTAAGGCAAAAGATGAGAGGATAGATGGCACGTGGCAGGCATTGACATTATTGGCAGCAGTGCCCAGTGAGGGCGTGGCAGTTTTGGGGCCAGTCGGGCGTGGGCAAAAGGCCTGCATCCTTTAACAGGCGAGCCACCACTGCCAGCGGCAAGCCCATGACACTGGCGTAGCAACCTTGCCAACGGGCCACCGGTGCAAAGTCGGGATGTTGGATGGCATAAGCGCCCGCTTTATCAAAAGGATCGCGGCTGGCGATGTAGGCATCGATTTCCGCATCGGTGTAGGCCCGCATCCACAGAGTGCTGGCATCCAGCGCCGTAACCACCTGTCCCCAGTGCGCCACCGCCACTGCTGTGATGACTTGATGCGTGTCGTCGCGCAAAGCGTGCAGCATGGCCCGGGCCTGGGCTGCATCCTGCGGCTTGCCCAAAATGTGATGATGATGCACAACAATGGTATCGGCAGCCAAAACCACTGCTGCCGGGTGTCGGGCCGCGACAGTGCGAGCTTTTTCTCGGGCCAGACGCCGCACATGCGCCTGCGGTGATTCATCGCCCGCGCGGCTTTCGTCGATATCAGCGACATCAACGGTAAAGGGCAGGCCCAGCGCGGCCAAAAGTTGGCGGCGCCGCGGCGAAGCAGAGGCAAGAATGAGCGCAGGTGTCATGTTCGATAAATGGTAAGCACTATTGCGGATAAGGCCACAAAAAGCCTTGTAAACGATGAAGATGTTGCCACGCAGGCACATCAGCAGTTTGAGCTTTTTCCTCCGAATTTATAGCATCACCTACTTAGTGTGTGAGCCATGCCCATTTTAACAGCTTGTCCCGCAATACCCAATTTGCTTCCCCCTCGGAGATAGCGTACAATACGCCTCTGCTCTCCTTGGTTCGAGTATTTCAGAGATAGTCACTGTCCACCGCTATCCAGAAAAACCACCAAGGCATGAAGAAAAAGCAAGAAGCACTTTGTATTCTGCCCTTGCGGCTAAAAGAGGGCAGAGGCTCGTTACAATGGATCATTTGCAAACAGGCAGATTATGGAATAAAAATGCTGAAGCCTGGACCGCTATGGCTCGGGCCGGTTACGATAGCTATCGCGATTGTCTGAATACGCCTGCATTCATGGCCATGCTACCCGAAGTTTCGAAATTGACCGGCCTGGACATTGGTTGCGGCGAGGGGCACAACACGCGACTGCTGGCCCGCGCGGGCGCCCGCATGATCGGGCTGGACATCGCGCCACAGTTTTTGAAACATGCCCGCCAAACTGAGCTGGCTGACCCGTGTGGGATTCAGTACACGCAAGGGAGTGGCCTGGCGTTGCCCTTCCCCAACCGCAGCTTTGATTTTGTAACCGCCTTTATGAGCCTGATGGACATGCCGGACATCGCGCGCGTCCTGGCCGAAGCCCACCGGGTGCTGCGCCCGGGCGGTTTTTTGCAATTTTCCATCTTGCATCCCTGCACCAATGTGCCTGTGCGCCACAAAGTGAAGGATGCGCAGGGCCAGGATGTGGCCTTAACATTGGCTGGCTACTTCCAGCCGCTGACAGGCGAGATTGAGGAATGGTCTTTTAGCAGCGCACCACCCGCAATCCGTCAACAATGGCCTCTATTCAAAGTGCCTCGCTACACACACACGCTGAGTCAATGGCTGAACAAGTTGATTGAGACCGGCTTTGCCATCGAGCGCCTTTCGGAGCCGGTTCCGCCGGTATCGGGCCTGCAGCCTCCCTGCACAGACATTGAGGATGCCCAATTGATGCCCTATTTTTTGCATCTTAGGGTGCGAAAATCTTGATGAGCCTGGCTTCTGCTGAAAGTTATTAAATTATCGAGATCGCTCGAATGTGTCAATTAGCTGGTAAATTTGCCGTTTTGTCGTTGATTGTTTCGAAAAATTACCCGCTGGCAACAAAATCTTCTTCAAGTATCACTGAGCGCAATTATTCCCGCATGGCGAATGCGCTGCGAGCAATTTGCATCGCAAAAGTTTAGGTGTTATACTTTTTGGACTGATTACCGAGATATTGTGTTTTTGATTGCAAATAGTACTACATCTTGTGCTTAGTCACCTGAATTTATTTTTATTTTGTCAGTGAACGGATTATGTCGGCATGGTTGTCGTCTATCCGTCATCTATCCATCTGTGTATCCAGACTTCATCCTCTCATTATGAAATGTCCCTTTTGCGGTCACAATCGATCACGCGTGCTTGATACCCGCGATTCTGGCGATGGTATTCGGCGTCGGCGTCTGTGCTTGAACTGTGACAAGCGCTTTACCACGTATGAGCAGGTAAGTGTTGCTGTCTATGTTATCAAGTCGGATGGGCGGCGCGAGGCCTTTGATCGCACCAAGCTTTTGAATGGCGTGCGTATGGCATGCGCCAAACGTCCCATTGCCATGAGCGAGCTTGAGAGTATTGTGAATCAGGTCGAGGAATTTGTTTACAACGCGGGGCAGGCTGAGGTGTTGAGTTCGGTTATTGGTAATCAGGTGTTGGATCGATTGCAGGAAATCGATCCCGTTGCTTACATCCGTTTTGCAACAGTCTATCTTGAGCTGCCAGATTTAAATTCTGTGCGAGATGTAATCGATAAACTTGTTGGGCGCTAACGACATAAAATAAAGCATTGACTGCGTACACTGGCCACATTTGGTTTCAAATGTTGTGTGCTTTTGCGTCCTGTTTTCCTTCCCCCAATTCTCCATCATCGTAAGCGAGGTACAAAGAATGTCTTCATCCGATTTGGTCACGCCAACGACCAGTTATCCTGACTACGTCGACGATGACGCTATCAAGCTGAGTCCGAATAGTTTGGAAGTGTTGCGTCGGCGCTATTTGCGTCGGGGCGAGGATGGTCAGCCCATCGAAACACCGGCGCAGATGTTTTATCGTGTGGCGCATCATTTGGGTAAAGCCGAAGCTGTGTTTGGCGGCGATGTCGAAACAACTACCGAGACTTTTTACAAGATTTTGACCTCGCTGCGTTTCTTCCCCAATTCCCCCACTTTTACCGGGGCAGGAACGCCTTTGGGGCAGTTGGCTGCTTGTTTTGTGCTGCCCATCGAGGATGACATGGGTAAGCACCCGGATGGCATCTTTCAGACTTTGCGCAATGCAGCGCTCATTCAGCAGACGGGGGGCGGCAATGGCTTTTCGTTCAGTCGACTGCGCCCGCGCGATGACCGTGTGATGACCTCAAAGGGCATTGCTACGGGCCCGGTGGGTTTTCTTGAAGCCTACGACCGCGCTTTTGATGTCATCGCCCAGGGAGGCACGCGCCGCGGGGCCAACATGGCGGTACTCAATGTCGAACATCCCGACATTGCTGAGTTTGTTTCGGCCAAGGCGGAGGAGGGAAAACTCACCAATTTCAACATCTCGGTGGGCATTACCGATGCTTTCATGGAGGCGGCAGAAAAGGGAGAGGATTTTAATCTCATCAATCCTCGCACGGGTGAGGTGTGGCGCACAGTCAATGCTGCGGAGCTTTTTGATAAAATTGCGCATTACGCTCACCGCAATGGTGAACCGGGCCTGCTTTTTTTGGATGCGGCTAACCGCAGCAATCCTGTGCCCCATCTTTACACGCTGGAAGCAACCAATCCATGCTTTGTGGGTGATACCCGCATTCCCACGGAGTTTGGTTTGCTGACGATTGCCGAGCTGGCAGAAATGGAGCGAGGCGGTTTTATCGTCACCGATAATCGCGCCTTGCCCGATGAAAGCGCGGGCAAAACCACGGGCGTGGCGCTGCGCCTGGCTTCGCCCGCCTGGATGACCCGGCGGCAAACACCCGTCATGCGCCTGGAGACAATGCAGGGGTACACGGTTACCGCCACACCAGACCATCGTTTTCTTACCCCTGGGGGCTATGTTGAGCTGCAAGATATGAAGCCGGGCGATGCGATTTTGTTGCAGAGTGGCGAAGGGGTGTGGAGTCGGGATGAACGGCTGCCCCAGTTGAAATCGCTATCTGTGCAGATGGCTGTCATGGCCCGCGGTGATGACTCCCGCGGATTTAGCACGCAGCAGCATGGCTTTCAGGCGCAATATCCCCATATCCCCGAATACTGGAGCCATGATCTGGGCGTTGTGCTAGGGGTGCTGGTAGAAGATGGTTGGCTATCGGAATCCAGTCATCGCGCGGTGGGGTTCACCTTTGCAGAGCCGGAGCTGCTAAGTCGGGTCCAAGGCCCCATGCAGCGTTGGTTTGGCGCCGGGCACGTGCAGCCGCGTGGGCGTGTCTCGCAATTGACTTATGGCCCTCTGTCCTACGAATTCTTCCGGGAACTGGGTGTTTCTGAGGCCGGCGTCCACGAAAAACGTGTGCCCGAAAGCATCTGGCGGGCCCCGCGTGCAGCAGTGGTGGGCTTTTTGCAGGGGCTCTTCAGTGCTCGTGGTTTAGTACAGGTGAATGAGAAGGAGCTGGACTGCAGCGTGCATCTGGTCAGCCCGTCACAGGCGATGCTCCAGGATGTGCAGGTGTTGCTCAGCAATTTCGGCATCATGGCTCGTCTACATCAGCGCCGGGCCGCGGACCAGGCTTTCATGCCCGATGCCCAGGAGGATGCGGGCACGCACGTTCATCGCACCTCCTACGAACTCATCATCGGCCAGGCCAATCTTGATCGCTTTGCCGAAACCATCGGCTTTTTGCAACGCGAAAAGCAGGACAAAGTGCGGGCCTTTATTCGAAATGAAAAACGGGTCAGCCACCGCGAGACTTATCTGGATGTGATTCGCACCATCGAGGATGCTGGTATCGCAGATGTGTACGATCTTACTCAGCCCGATACGAGCAGTCTCATTGCCAATGGGTTGGTGTGCCACAACTGCGGTGAACAGTGGCTTGGGCCCTACGAAAATTGCTGCCTGGGTTCAGTGAATCTGGCGCAGCATGTTACCGATGACGGGCGTGTGGATTGGGAGAACCTGGCCGAAACAGTGGCCGATACCACGCATTTTCTGGATAACGTGGTGGAAGCCAATGCTTATGTGCCCGCTGTTCCCCAGCTCAAAGAGGCAGCGCATCGGGTGCGACGCATTGGTATGGGCATCATGGGCCTGGCCGATGTGATGTACGCCACAGGCGTGCGCTACGGCTCCTCCGAAGCTGTGGAGCTGGCCGGGCAGATTATGGAGTTCGTGCGCTATCACGCCATGAAGAAATCCATCGAACTGGCCCGAGATCGTGGCGCATTCCCCGCCATCGAAGGCTCCATCTACGATCCCAATAATCTGGTGTGGACACCGCCCGAGCCTTTGCAGCCCTACACGCTTGACTTCGGGCGACCAAAAGTCGATTGGGATGCGATTGTCGCGGGCATCAAGAAGCATGGCATCCGCAATGGGGCGCAAACCACCATTGCTCCCACCGGAACCATTGGCACGGTTACCGGCTGCGAAGGCTATGGCTGCGAGCCGGTCTTTGCCCTGGCCTACACCCGCTACGTTAAGGAGGCGGATGGTGATGTGGCACTGACCTATGCCAGTCCCAAATTCATTGCTGCGCTTGAAAATGCCGGAATCGATGAAGATTTGGCGGTGGAAATCGTAGAGCAGGTCAAACATGAAGGCAGTTGTCAGAATATCGAGGCATTGCCTGAATCTATCCGCCACACCTTTGTGGTCAGCATGGATATTGCGCCCGAGGAGCATGTTCTCATGCAGGCCGCGTTGCAGCGCTTTGTCGATAACAGCATCTCCAAGACCATCAACTTCCCACCCGATGCCACGGTGGATGATGTGAAAAAGGTGTATCGTATGGCTTGGGAGCTGGGGCTGAAGGGGCTGACCGTTTATGTCACTGGCAGCCGCCAGGAGGTGGTGCTGGAAACCAAAGCCTCTGCCGAAGCCAAACGGGGGGGCAGCGATACCACACCGCCCGAGAACGCCACCATCAAGCGCCGCCCGCGTCCTTCGCTGCTCACTGGTCTCACCTATCGTCGTGAAACACCCCTGGGAACTGCCTACATCACCATCAACCAAAGTGAAGAGCGTGAACCCTTTGAGGTCTTTATGAACGTGGGCAAGGCTGGCTCCGACGTGGCGGCTGTTTCTGAGGCACTGGGCCGTTTGATTAGCTATGTGCTGCGGATGCCCAGCTATCTTAGCCCCACCGAGCGCTTGCAACAGGTCATCTATCAACTGGCGGGCATTGGCGGCGGTCGGCCATTGGGATTTGGCCCCCAGCGGGTGCGTTCTCTGCCCGACGCCATCGCCCAGGTGTTGGATGAATATCTGAACGAGAGCATCACAGTCACCACCCAGGATAACGATGCCGAGACTACTCCGGCCAATCAACTGGAGCTGCCCCTGAATCAGATTGGCGATCTTTGCCCCGAATGTGGGCAGGCCACCCTTTTGAACATCGAAGGCTGCAAAAAGTGCATCAATTGCGGCTACAGTGAATGTTAATATCAACTTTTAGCTTCCATCAACGTAACTTTCACGGCCATCTAAAAAGAACCGCCACGCCCACTAAGACACAAGGACATCAAGAAAAAGAGAAGGAATCCTTTATAGGTGTCGTAGTGGCAAAAGGTGGATAGTGCCCTGCATAGTTACCCACCAACTATCTGCTATACAAATGCTATGAAAAAACAACATCTTGCAATAGGCGCATTACTACTTCTTCTATTGATGCTGGTGGCCCTTCCTGCCAGTGCCCAGGGCCCCACACAGCTCTCGAAAATGGTCATCAAACTGTGGCCCGAGTACGACACGCCCGAACTGCTGGTCATCATCGACGGGCGCTTGGCCACGCCCGGCGATGAAATTCGCCTGCCCATCCCCCAGGAGGCCAAGCTCAATGCTGTGGCCACAGATGGTGGCAGCGGGCGCTTGCTGAAAAATGATTGGCAAGAACAAAAAACTGAAGATGGCGGGCGCTTGTTGGTGATGACGCCACAAAATCCTCTCTTCCGGGTAGAATACTATGTGCCCTTGCCCTCTGATGGCGACGTGCGACAGGTCGATTTCGAGCTGCCCGCAGGCTATCTCAATGCCAACGAGGCGACCATCGAGATAATCCTGCCGCCCGGCATTAGCGATGTTTCTCTGACACCCAGTGCAGATGAATCAGGTAGTGGGCAGGATGAAGTACACATCTTCAACCGCAGCTTGGGTGCAGTAGCTGATGTAGCCATTGAGCAGAAAATCAGCTATAAAAATGCCGATGGTGTGATGACCGCGCCCGCACCTGTTACGACACCGGCCACGCCTGCCCCCGCTACCCCCGCTGCGCCCGCGACCAGTGCGTCCAAGCCCTCGTTGAACCCCTGGATGATTGCTCTGGCCGTAGCAGCGCTGCTTTTGATTTTGGGCGGCATCGTGGGCCTGTGGCTAACCAGCCGTCGCGATGCCGAAGAACCTGAGGTAGCTCCTGCGCGGGCCCGAGGCAAAAAACGAAAGAACGTGGTGCATCTGAGCCCTGCCTCTGGCCAGATGGATCGTTTCTGCCGGAAATGTGGCGAAGCATTCAGCGAGGACGATCGCTTTTGTCGGTATTGCGGCACGCCCCGGCAATCGTTGTAAGCTGAAATATGAAAGCGTGATGCGTGAAGGCTTTTGCGCCATCTCGCTGGCGCATGATGCGCCCGTGCGCGAATCAAACACTTTTTGTAACGCGTCACATGCTCTGATTAGCCACGGCATCTACAAGCCTTCGTAACCGAGGATGGTCGCTCATCACCTGCATGGGTACCCCTTTTCAAAATAAAGCGCAGACTTCGCTGATATCGGGGTCTGCGCTTTTGGTTTCCGGAAAAGCTTAGAACTCAGAGTCAGACAGGGTTATGACTAAGGTAGCCCGGCTAGAAAGAAAAAGTTTTGAAATGCTTGCTGTTCTTAGTGTTTTTGTGCCTTTGTGGTGGTTGAAGTCGGGTACGTTAGTCGTTGCCAGACAGGTCTGCATCCTGCTGGGGCTGAGAACCCTGCAAGAGAGGGGAGTCTGCCTGAGATTGCGGAGATGCTTCGGGAATTACAAACCAGGCGATAAAATACAGCAAAACACCGCCACCTGATAACGCCAGCAGGACGGCTGCCAGGCGCATCAATGTGGAATCGATATTGAAGTATTCGCCCAAGCCGCCACAAACACCGGCAATCTTGCGATCCGAAAGGGAGCGATATAATTTTTTTGTTTCAGTCATAGAAAACTAACTCCTGCTGTAAAATCAAGGAAGATCGTAACGATTCGCATTCCCTGCTTAGCCACGAATTCGGGCTTTCGTGGCTAAGGATTGTAGGTCACGATCTGGGTGTGACGTTCTTTCATAGAGGATACGCATGGGCGGGCGTTTGGGTTTCGGGCAGAGATTGGGCATAAAAAGACCCCTGGCCTGAAAATCGGGCGCAGGGGCTAATGGGGTACTTGCGATGAAATCGTCCAGGCTAAAGCCCGGCTGCACGCAGATGCGAATGCAGAAGCATTGGGCGAATCTGTGTAGCATCAAAGCGTACACGAACTTCGCCATTACTGGCATCGATTTGTATTTCCTGCACACCTTTAAGATTGAAAACTTCCTGCACGCGATCCTGCCAATCTGCACGATCCATGCTATCAACCCAGAATGTACTCCAGGTGCTTTGCTCTGTCATAATTGCTCGCTCCATGCGAAAATGATGTGGGATGGAAATGATTGCCCACATTATACCAGATTTGCCAGCGGGCAGAAAAAGTCCTTTCTCGTTTCATCAATAATTGACAAAAAAAGGGCGGCCAAGTATAATCTGTGAACATCCTACTGTGGCCCATTCGTCTAGTGGACTAGGATGCAGCCCTCTCAAGGCTGAGACACGGGTTCGAACCCCGTATGGGCCGCCACAGCATTGCCGCCTTTTGGGCGGCTTTTTTTGT
>CAZMDD010000085.1:0-37352 GCA_964565065.1 uncultured Caldilineales bacterium
CGATGAGGATGGCGTCACCCTGATTACCCCCCTGATTCCTGGTCAGCAGGCCTGCGTCAAGGCGAGCATGCACAACAACAGCCTGGCCGATGCTTCATTCAACGGCTGGATTGACTTCAACAGCGACGGAACCTTCACATCATCCGAAGGACTGACTGGCGGTAGCGGCGGCACTGGCGGAAACTTCAGCAACAGCCGCGTCACCATCCCCAATGGCGACATCACAGATAAAACTTTTTGCTTCCAAACCCCTTCGACGACCAACTTTAGCTCTGGCAAAGCCAGCATGCGTTTCCGCATCAGCACCGAAACCATGGACGCCACCGACTGGAAAGGGCTTGTCGTCAATGGCGAAGTGGAAGACTACGAAACCAAGCTGGCGTGCATAGGCAACTACGTGTGGGATGATTCCACTGGAAGCCAACTCAGCGTTCAGGATAGTCAGGACACCCCCATTGCCAACCTGCCGGTTCGGTTAGTGGTGGCTGGAATCAACGGCGCCATCGACACCGACGCGTCGGATAGCTCAGCCCAGGGAGATGACTTCATCTACACCACAACCACAGATTCCAATGGCCGCTACACCTTCTGCGGCATGCCTCCGGGCACCTATCAGGTGCAGTTGACAAACCCTCCCGCCTATGCCATCACGGCGGTTCCGGCCAACGTTGGCGGCAACGACGCATTGGATGCTGACGGCTCGCAACTGACCAATCTTTCGGTTGAAAGTCCGGTATTCACATTAGCCGATCCTATTTCCATCTCGGTTGTCGATAACGCCCCCAATGATACAGATCCTGCCGGTTACAACGATAATCAGACTAATCTTGCCATCGATTTTGGATTCAAGACCGTGGATTGGGGAGATGCCCCCGATAGCTACGCCACCGACAATCAGGACAATAGCGGTGAGGGCATTGGCGCCAGTCATGTGCACAAGACCGGGCTTTATCTGGGAAGCAAATTTGATCAAGAAACCAATGGTCAGCCCACCACAGGCGCAGATGGTGACGACAACAACGGTACCGACGACGAAGATGGCGTCGATGTGACCGCACAATATGAATTCTCCACAGCCGATCCAGGATTCACTCGCCGTTGGACCATTAGCGTCACCGTCACCAGCACCGCAACCGCCAACCTTTATGGCTGGGTAGATTTCGACCGCAATGGCTCCTTCGATGCGAATGAAATGGCCATGACCACGGTGAATCAGAACGATAGTACCGCAACGCTGGCCTGGGTGGTGCCCGCCGACATCACCGCCGGAGACACCTACGCCCGCTTCCGCATCACTACCAATAATCTCACCCATAGCGGCGGCAGTTCAGCCCCCGATGATCGGGCGCGCGGCGAGGCCTCTGATGGCGAGGTGGAAGATTACAAACTCACCATTCGCAACTTTGGCCTCGGCGGTCCAAAAGACACTTGCGACGACTCCTACTATCAAACCCGGGCAGCCGCTCCTGGCGCCAATTACCATTTCTCCAAACTCAGTCTCGACTACAATCCCATTAGCGAGACCGAAAAGGACGCGGGGCCATCGCCCAAAATTCAGGATATCGTCAACGGCGAGTATGATGTCAACGCATTGGGCTACAACGTCGTCGATGGCTACATCTACGCCGACATGTGGAAGACCACGGACCCCGCGCCGCGTCGCACCTGGCTCATCCGCATCAACCCCAACACTGGCGGCTACCAGATTTTGGGCGACATCCTGGCCGATGCCGACTACACCTTCCAGGGCAACACCATTCACCAGGGCGACCCCCTCATCGCCCAAAACGTCCTCAATGGCGGCGCTGTGGATCGTCAAAATCACATCTACCTGGGCAGCACCAACTCTTCCGACATGGTCATTGCCGATTTCAAGACCATGACCTTCCGCGTGCTTCCGATTACCCTCAATGGCGTACCGGAAAAAATTGGCGCTGGCGATTTCAGCTTCAATCCTGAAGATGGCAAACTCTACTACGCCCATTCCAACAACACCAATCTGACCAACGAACTCGCCACCATCGATCCAGCCACCGGCGTGATGACCCTCAAGACCATGCGCGACACCTTCCCCGCAGGGCAGGGCGGCGCAGTGTTCGATGAAAGTGGTCATCTCTACTCGTTGGCCAACACCGGCGGCAATCCAGGATACAAAGTGTACCGCATCGATGTCTCTCAGAGCCAGCCCATTCTGGAATTCGTAGGCACGGGCAGCAGCGATGCTCGTTCCAACGATGCCGCGGGCTGCAAAATCGGCCGAGACTTCGGCGACCTGCCCTCCACCTATGTCACAAAACGTTACTTCAATGGCCCCCGGCATGATCTGGTGGATAAGAACTTCGATCAGGTAGTCGACCTTTACATGGGCGATAATGTGGATGCCGACACCGATGGCTTCGTGGATCGCACCGATGACAGTAACGGCATGGCCACTGATGACGATCAGCCCGTAGATCCGACCACGCCCAACGATCAGGCCAATGGGGCTGACGAAGATGGCATCACCAACATCTCGCCCCTGATTCCCGGTCAACAAACATGCTTCCACTTCAAAGCGCACAACGAAACAGGCAAAAACGCCACGCTCTACACCTGGTGGGACTTCAACGGCGATGGCGACTTTGGCACTGGCAACACACCTGATTCCACTGAATTCCAGCAATTCTCAGTGGGTGGCAATGGCGATTACGATCGGGATTACTGCTTTACCGTTCCCTCCAGTGCCACCCTCAACGGTGGTAAGATCGGTTTACGCTTCCGCCTGACCACCGATGTGCTAACCGCCACCAGTTGGAAGGGGGGAGCCAGCGATGGCGAGGTTGAGGACTACATGCTCAAGCTGGCATGCGTGGGCAATTATGTTTGGGATGACTCTGCAGGCGCCACCGAAAACATCCAGGACGCCAGCGATAGCGCCATCAGCGGCCTTAGTGTACGCCTGGTGTACGCCGGCGTCAATGGAAACATCGAGACAGATGCATCGGATAGTGCTGCGCAGGGAGATGATCGCATTTACACACTCACCACCAGCAGCTCAGGCATCTACAACTTCTGTGGCCTGCCCTCTGGCACCTATCGGGTAGAAATCCCCACACCGCCATCCGACACACCCCAGGCCGTGACTGCCGATCAGGGCGGCAATGATGCACTCGACTCTGATGGTGCTCCTGAGGGAATCGCTGGTTCTGCGGTCAATGGCCCGGACTTCTCAATCCCCGACCCCATCAACCTGACCGCAACGGATAACGCAGGCAACGATGCCGACCCCAACGCTTTCCCTGATAATCAAACCGACCTTACTTTTGACTTCGGCTTCAAAAAGAATGATAAGGTCGCCATCGGCAATCTGGTTTGGAACGATGTCGATAATGATGGTATCTTCGATCGCGTTATCGCGGCCTCTGTCGACGCTCTCGTAGCCGAAACAGGCATCGACGGCGCCAAACTTAATCTGTATCGTGATAGCGATGGTGATGGCATCTGTGAACCTGGCTCCGATACCTTCATCACCACCACAACGACTTCTGGCGGTGGGCATTATCAATTCCTGAATCTGACGCCGTCAGACGCCAATGATTCCAAGACCAATTACTGTGTAGCTCTGGAATCAAACAGCGTCAAACCCACTTATTCTGCCAGCAGCACCGGCGGTGGCAGCAACCCAGACGCCAATGACGATCAAGATGATGGGATTCCTGTCGGTGCTTATATTGTGGCCAAACCATTCCCTGCTACAACAAAAGGGCAGACCACTTCCGATCAGGGAGACCCCGCCGGCTACTACGACAGCAGCGCTTATATGACGGTGGACTTCGGGGTAAATACGAGTTCCAACGCTATTGGCATGAATTCCCCGCAAGCAAACCGACCAGTGTGGTACTACTGGAAGTTTGGCCTATTAGGCATCTTCCTCCTGTTGCTAGGGTTGTTTATCCTCAAGCGGCCTCAAAAACAACACTCAAAACGCTCCTGATTCACCCTAAAAGTCTTCCAGCACCTCGTAACTAAGAAGCTGGAAGACTTTACCTTTCGCTACACGTAACTACTAACGTATCCGACTTCAATCACCACAAAGGCGCAAAGACACGAAGAACACCAAGCATTTCAAAGCTTTTTCTTTTCTTCGTGCCTTTGTGGCTTCGTGTCTTCGTGGTTTCTAGCCGGGCGACCTTAGTAGTAACCGCTACACTGTCCATACAACATCTATCTTCTCTAAAGTATTTATGGAGGCGTAAAGTATGAAAAGGCTGCACATTTCAACCCTATTTCTTATTGTGGTGGTCTCATTATTTTCTGGATATTTATTGATTGATTCGGAAAATACTTGGGCTGCCCCGCCCATGAAATCGATTGCACTGGCGCCAGTTGCCCCCAACGCTGCCACGTTGGTTGGTGTCAAGATCAACTTTCAGCCAGTTGATGCCCCTACCCCCACCAATTACCTGGCTGACTCGGGCGAAGTAAAAGGCAATCGCGGTGGCGGCTGGACGTATGGCTGGGCCACAGATCATACCGCGAACACCGGAGACCGCGACATCAATGACGACCAACGGCTAGACACACTGGTTCTCGATACAAGTGCTGTGGCACTCTGGGAGGTCGATGTTCCCAGCGGACGATACAAATTGACCATTGCCATGGGAGACGCCGAGAATGCTCAAGATCTTTATCTCGATGTCGAAGGATCGAATTGGTGGAACATCACCGCTAAGCCGGCCAACCAATTTCAGATCGAAACCCATTACGTAACCATAGCTGATGGAAACATCTCGCTGGAAATCAAAGGGCCCCTCAACTACATCGATATCGTTCCCGCCCCGGCGCAAGGCACATTTCTTGATTGGGGAGATGCACCAGATAGCTACAAGACAACACTGGCTGATAATGGCCCTCGGCACACCTACAGCGAAGGGCTCTATCTGGGCGGCATCTATGATGACGAAACCAACGGCGTTCCTAGCGCAAATGCCGATGGTGATGATACCGCCGATGTAGATGATGAGGATGGCGTTGTCAAGCAATTCGAGATTTCGACGGCGGATTCAGGGTTCAAGAGACGATGGACGATTGGCGTCACGGTGCCCAGCGGCGTCACGGCCAATGTCTATGGCTGGATTGACTTGGATCGAAATGGCTCCTTCGATGCAGATGAAATCGCCATGACCACTGCAACCGGCGCTGACACGGCTGTAACACTGGAGTGGACAATTCATCCGCCAATTAGTCCTGGAACCAGCTACGCTCGCTTCCGCATCACCACCGATAACTTAACCCACAATGGCGGGAACAACGATCCAGATCAACGGGCCATAGGCTCAGCCAGCGATGGTGAAGTCGAAGACTATGTCATCACCATCCGTAACTTTGGAACACCTTTGGCAGGCTGTTTGGACAGTATCTTCCAGTCTCGGGCCCAGGATGTGGGATACCATTTTCAGTACGCAGAACTGCTTGTACATCAGAATCCTATCGATGAAAATGTTCTCTATGGTCCCTCGCCCCATATCTCTGATCTGGTTGCCAGCCCTGATGACTTCAACGCCCTCGGGCTCAATGACAATGATGAATATATCTACGCCTGGTACTTCGACTTCACGCATGGGGCGAGACCAGTGGAATGGTCTTATCTCACCCGCATTCGGGCGTTGAATGGCGAGATGCAAATTCTGGGGGATGTTCTTGCAAATGGCCCGCAAGATGTCGCCCACGGCGCAGTAGGCTCTCCTGTCGTCAACCACTACGATTCGGGGGAGCCCCTACGAGAGACCTTCCTGGCCGGGGATATGGACGATAGCGATTTTTATTACGCTACCGCCATCAATCTACAGAGTCTGGTCAAAATCGACATCAAGAACATGACCTTCACATCCGTTCCTCTCACCGAAGGTGGCTCGCAGGTGCAGTTGGGTACCAATGATATCGCCTACAACTCGCAAGATGGCTATTTTTACGCAGTGAGAGAGGTGGCGCATAGTGATCCAAACTTCTCTTCATTATTGAAAATCTCGACAACTGGTGTCATTACCGAAACATTGCTCGACGGTAAGGTGCCAGGCGGTCAAGGTGGCGCAATCATGGACCCGGCCTATACCCTTTATGCCCTCATCAACAATGATGGTCAGGGAGGCCCCTTCCAGTATTACAGCGTCGATGTCAGTGATCCCACCCCCAATCTTGCCTATTTGGGACCGGGTAAGGTTAATTTGAGGGCCAATGATGGCGCCGGTTGTCTGGTTCCAAGAGACTACGGCGACCTCCCCGACACCTACCTGACCAAAGAAGCGAGCGGTGGGGCCCGTCACAATCTCTATGATTTCAACAAAGATGGCATCGTCGATCTTTACCTGGGGGCAGGTGTAGATCCTGACCGCGATGGCTGGGTGGATGTTATCGACGATTCTGGTAACGCTATGGATGATGATGCAGCCACGGATCCCACGGGTAAGCGCACTGGCAACGGTGATGATGAAGATGGCGTCAGCTTAATCACCCCTCTCATACCGGATGAAAATGCCTGCGTGAAAGTTTCCGCCCATAACGCGGATCCATACGATGCGGCCTTCCACGGCTGGATCGATTTCGACTCCAGCGGTACCTTTACGAACACTGAAGGGTTAACCGGAGGCAGCGGTGGCACTGGGGGCAACTTCAACGCTAGTCAGGCGTTCATTCCGTCGGGAGATACTTCCGATAAGACATACTGTTTCAAAACGCCCAGCACTGCAAACTTTGCCACAGGTGTAGCTGCTATGCGTTTCCGCATCAGCATGGAATATCTTAATCCGAGTCGGTGGGGTGGTTTCGTCGATGAAGGCGAGGTGGAAGACTACATGACCAAGCTGGCCTGCATTGGCAACTATGTGTGGGATGACACCAATGGCTCCACCCCCAATGTTCAAGATAGCAATGACACGCCCATTAGTGGCCTCACGGTGCGCCTGGTGGCAGCGGGCGTCAATGGAACCATCGACACGGCAGCCACCGACAGCGCCGTCCAAGGTGACGACTATCTCTACACCACAACCACCGACAGCAATGGTCGTTACACCTTCTGCGGCGTCCCGCCCGGGGTCATCCAAATCCAAATTCCCACCCCGCCAGCCAGTGCCCCTCAGGCGGTCAGCCCGAATTCTGGCAGCGATGACGCCATAGATTCGGATGGTACGCCTACTGGCGGCGCCAACGCGGCGATTAGTAGCCCAGTCATCACCTACAGCGAACCTATTTCCATTACCGTTGTTGACAATGCCTCCAACGATACGGATCCCACAGGGTATCCAGATAACCAAACAGATCTAGCCATTGATTTTGGATTCCAAGCAAAACGGGTCGCCATTGGAAATCGTGTGTGGAATGATGCAGACAATGATGGTGTCTTTGATCTTGTTGTTGCTGCCGGAGCTAATTCGCCGTATGCAGAAACAGGCATTGATGGCGCTAAGCTCAACCTGTATCGTGATAGCGATGGCGATGACATCTGCGAACCTGGCTCCGATACATTCGTCACCACGACAACGACTTCTGGAGGTGGTTTCTATCAATTCTTGAACCTTGCCCCCTCCAATACTTCTGATAAGAAAACGAATTACTGTGTAGCATTGGATACAACCAGCGTTAAACCCACCTATAGTTCCAGCAGTACTGGTGGCGGTGGAAACCCCGATGCTGGCGATAACAATGACGATGGTATCCCAGTGGGAACTTTTATCGTAACAAAACCCTTTGCTGCGCTGCTTAATTCTCAAAGCACCTCCGATTCCGGTGATCCACTAGGCTATGATGACAATAGCTCTTACATGACTGTTGATTTTGGCTTGAACACTGATCCCAACCGGGTGCATCTGGCAAAACAAGAGCCGAAACCACGCTTGAATACGCCAGGAATAGCGTTATTGCTGGTCGTAGGTCTGGCTGGCTTGGGTGTTGTATTGCGGCACCATTGGCAAATTAAAAATAACCGTGATTGAGATGGTAGCATCCGCTTACACGGCCTGGTCGCAAGACTGGGCCGTGTTTTTATGGATGTTTGCATGCTGCTCGTTCCCAATGGCGTTAGTAAAATTCAACCTGCTACTCACGTTTGAAAGAACCGCTTGAAGCCTAAAGCGGAATTGTTCACATCCTGGTGGTGATGTATGCGCTACTTATTTTCCCCGCTACTTTTTCTTTTGCTAAGCCTTCTGCTTACGCCACACTCAAGCTATAGCCAATCGTCCGCGCCCGCGGCAAAGCATCAGCCCAGCATCGTAACATCTACTTGTGCTACTACTGCAACCATTACAGCTACAGTAGCGCATTTACAGGATTTGCTGCCGGGATGCGATTATGGCAGTTGGTTCGACGCCAACACCGGCTATCAACCGGAGACTCGGTATTTCAGTGCTTACAAGATTCTGCCGCAGAATGCTGAGCTTTATCTGGGTTTTGGTAAAGCGCGTCCCTCAGAATTAGATGGTGCTTTGTTGGCAAAGTTTCAGAGCAATAGTCTAACAGCTATTTATCAGCCCAGCGAGCAGGGGTTTATCGATATGACGCCCGATGCAACCCAACCTGTCATCCATATTCCCGGGCCCGATCCCACCGACCCGGCCCTACCTGGCGGCAGCCAATGGGATTTGGGCAATAGTTATGTTTTTACGCCCACCACGCCCATGACTGTCACCAAGCATCGCAATTTGCCCAATGTCATTCATACCTGGGGTATGGAAAGCACAACCAATGGCCTTTATGCCGCGGTTAGCTCGCATCTGGGTGATTACAAGACCTGGACGGGCGAAGTTTTCCGCAGCACCGATCGGGGGGCTAACTGGACCCGTGTTGCAGATAAGACTTCGGGCGTGGGCGACTATCGGACTTATGATATTATTGCCTTTAACAATAAGCTTTTCGTTGTTTGGAGCGACGATTATGGTAGCGGGTGTGGATTGGCAGGCAGCTCTGATGGCGGTGTCACTTGGCAACGCATTGGTGAATTTAGTTCATACACCTATTGCCGCTCTCGACTTTTTATCTACAATAACCAATTGCTGGCGCTAAGTTCGGCCCGAGATGGCCTTTTGGCGCTGCACACCAACGGCTCGGTGACCCTCCACCCCTTCTCCAGCTTTAAGGTGCAGGATTGGGTCTACAATGCACTGGCTGTAGATGCCTCGAACCGGTTGTACACGGTCACAGAAGATGGGCGCATTGTGCGCACTAGCAATCTCACCTCCTGGGAAACTCTGGTTGCTTCTGACCGTGATTTTATAACGCTGGCCTATTGGCCCAATCAGGACAAAATTGCGGTGGCAGACCGGGGCGATGACGGGCGTTTGTGGCTTTTGAATCCATCGGATAGCGCCATTACGCCGCCAAGTGCGCCCGCAGTCAGCATTAGCCTCAACGGCAATGATGTGGTGCTGCAATGGCCAACGCAGGGTGGCGGGCTAAGTTATCGCGTTTACCGCAATGCCGAAAAGCCAACATTTACACCCCCGCACCACTATCTTCATGCTACGCTCAGTAGCAATGCGTGGCAAGAAAATGGTGCAGCCTCGCAAATTGGCGGCATCTATTATGAAATTCGCAGCAAAAATGCAGCGGGCGAGATTTCGGCGCCTTCCAAAATCCTGGGAAAATTCACCTTTGCACTCATACCGGGCACTTAGCTGAGGTCTGCGCCGTCCCGTGGGCGCACAGCCCCATCGTCATTAGCGAAGGGCCATCACTGCTTTGCCCAGCTCGATGAACACCGGGCTGGCCAACAGTCCCATGAGCATCACCCCCGCGGCGGCAATGGCAATAGCCATCGTAGCGCCCGCAGGCAATGATGCTCGCACAAAACTTTGCTCATCGGGCTCAGCCATGAACATGGTGACCACCACGCGCAAGTAGTAGTAGGCGCTAACCACGCTGTTGAGCATGGCCAATACTGCCAGCCACACCCAGCCCGCTTTAACCACCGCGCTGAAAACATACAACTTGCCAAAGAATCCAACCATGGGGGGCACGCCCGCCAACGAGAGCATAAACAGAGCCATGGCCACCGCCAGCAAGGGGCGTCGGTTGAACAGGCCTCGGGCCGAAACAATGTCGGCATCCTGATTTCTTTCAGGTGTGGGACGCTCCAGCATGGCCATAACGGCAAATGCACCAATGTTCATAAATGCGTAAGCAAAGAGATAGTACAAAACCGCGCCCACTGCACCCGTTCCGGCTACCACGCCAGTAAGAATGTACCCGGCATGAGCGATGGAGCTGTAAGCCAACATGCGCTTGAGGCTACTTTGACGCAGTGCCGCAAAATTGCCCAATGTCATGGTCAGCAGCGCCACCACCGCAATGGTGGGAGCCCACACTGAGCTCAGGGACGCGGGCATAACCGCCAATACCCGGAACAAGGCAATGAACACCGCAGCCTTGGTGGCCACAGACATGAACGCGGTCACGGGCGTGGGCGCGCCCTGGTAGGCATCGGGCGCCCAACCGTGGAAGGGAACGCCAGCCAGCTTGAAGAAGAAGCCGATGAGTAACAAGGCCAGGCCCGCCAACACCAACACGCCACCAGTGTTATCGGTGGCAATTTGCGCCAATTGCGTGCTGCCGGTATCGGCATAAAGCAACGCCATGCCATACAAGAAAAAGCCGGATGAAAAAGCGCCCAGCAAGAAATACTTGAGCGCCCCCTCTGCGCTGGAAAGCTGGTGACGATTGAAGCCGGTAAGCACATACAGCGAAACCGACATCACTTCCAGACTGACGAACATGGTGATGAGCTCAGTCGACTTGCCCAGGAACATCATGCCTGCCACGGCCAGCAGCAGCAACGCATAAAAACTGCTGGATTGCGTGGTGAATTCAGGCACATAGCGCCATGCCAACAAAATGCCCAACCCCGCAGCCAACAAAATAGCCAAATTCAAATAACGGCTCACATCATCCACCACCAGCACATCGGCCACAGATTTATCGCCGTGCCCTAAACATGCAGCAGTCGCCCCCGCGGCCAGCAGCACCCCAACCAGGGCGACACCCGCCATCAGCGAGCCTTCTGAGCGCACATCCCGGATGCGAGTAGCCATATCAACTACCAACAACAGGAGCGCAAATCCAATGATGATGATTTCGGGATTGAGGGGAAGTAAATTTAAAGATTGAGTCATTATCGTTGACGAAAAATGCCTGGGGAATGAGAAAGCAAAAGGAGCTAGAACAACAAGCCTGTGCCTGCCTGCACTGTTTGCAACAGGGTATCGACAGCAGGATTGATTTTATCGAAGAAGAAGCTGGGGAAGAGGCCAATGATGAAGAAGAGTGCAATCAACGGCGCCAGCACCCAAATCTCGCGCTTGCCAAGATCGCTAAGATTGCCATTCTTCGCTTCATCCAGCGGGCCCTGAATCATGCCCCGCACCGCGGTGAGCAAATACCAGGCCGCAAAGATGACGCCCAGAGTGGCAAAAACAGCCCACCAGGGATTCGCCTGGAACACGCCAATCAAGATGGCAAACTCGCCCACAAAGCCGTTGAGCCCGGGCAGCCCCACCGAGGCCAGCACGACGATGATAAACAGCGCACTCCAGACAGGAACCTTCTTCCACAAACCGCCATATTCTGAGAAAAGACGGGTGTGACGGCGATCATAAATCATGCCAATCATCAAAAAGAGTGCGCCCGTAGAAAGGCCATGATTCACACTTTGTAACACTGCGCCCGAAACCCCCTGCTTGGTTTGGCTGGCAATACCCAGCATCACAAAGCCAAGATGGGCGATGGAGCTGTAAGCCACCAGCAACTTCACATCTTTTTGCACCAAGGCCACCAATGCGCCGTACAAAATGCCAATGATGGCTAACGTTGCCAGCAATGGCGTGTAAAGATGCGTAGCATCGGGGAAGAGGGGCAGATTGAAGCGCAGAAAACCGTAGGTTCCCATCTTAAGCAGCACCCCGGCCAGGATGACAGAACCCGCGGTAGGGGCTTGAACATGCGCATCCGGCAGCCAGGTGTGGAAGGGGAACAGCGGCACTTTGATGGCAAAGGCCAAAGCAAAGGCCACAAAAGCCAGCGTCTGAAAGCGCATATCCATAGGCGCTTTTTGCAAAACAGTCCAATCAAAACTGCCATGTTGCCAGTAAAGCAAGAGGATGACGATGAGCATCAACGCAGAGCCGGCCATGGTATAAAGGAAGAATTTGACCGCAGCATAAATGCGGTTCTTGCCGCCCCAGCGCCCGATGAGGAAGTACATGGGAATCAGGGTGAACTCCCAGAAGATGAAGAAGAGCACCAAATCCAGGGAGAGAAAAACGCCCAACATCCCAGTTTGCTGCGCCAAAAGCAAAAAGAGAAAACCTTTGAGGTTATCTTTGATGTTTTCCCAGGAGAAGAGGATGACGATGGGGCCCAACAATGTGGTGAGCAGCACCAGGAAGAGGCTAATGCCATCGATGCCCAGATGGTAATGGATGCCTAGTTGGGGAATCCAGGACAGGTTTTCCTGGAACTGCATACTGCCATCATTGACCCACCACACCAACAGCAGTAACGAAATAACAAAATCTGCCAGGGCTGTAACCAATGCGGCCTGTTTGAGACGCGTTTCATCCTGGAAGAAGAACAGCAGGAATGCGCCCAGCAGGGGGAGCCAGATAATGACAGAGAGCAGCGGGAAGGGTGCAAGATTTTCCATAGGGATTAGGATGAGGGATTGTAACTGTTCACGGTCATCTGAAAAGAACCACAAAGGCCACTAAGGCACAAAAACACAAAGAAAAAGGGAAGCAAACGCTTTGTATCTGTCCGTTATGGGGGGCTTAGTGGTAAAAAGAGGAGAGCGACCTGTCTAGTTACGAGAAATTAAGGATGGATTCTCGGAAAAGCCTCGGAGTAAAAATCAGGGAGCTTTGATTGAAATCGGACGATCTTCTTGCGGCATTGCCAATGCTTATGCCAGCAGGAAGTAAAGAAGGATGAGGACGACGCCCACAAAGAAACTGAAGGCGTACATGCTTAGCAGACCCGTTTGCAGGCGGGCCACATAAGCGCCCGCGGCCACGGTGTAACGACCAATGCCATTGACAATCCCCTCGATTGCTTTGCCATCGAAGATTTTGTAGAACCATCGGCCCAGGTTGCGCAGCGGATTAACCACAGCGGCCATGTAGTATTCATCAATCCAGTATTTGTTTTCCAGGGTGTTTTGCAGAGGAGCAAACGCACGTTGCAGGCTGCGGGCCCAACTGGCATGGGTCATGTAGCGGGCATAGGCCATAAAGATGCCCAACAGCGCCACCACCGACGAAACGCCAAACAGGATGAGTTCCAGACTTTCGCTGCCATGGTGTTCGCCATGCAAATCGGCAAACACGGGATGCAGCCAGTTTTCCAGCACGTTGGCGTGCTCGCCAAAGAGCGCGGGCAGCCCCAAAAAACCGATGAACAGGGCGCCCGCGGCCAGGAACCACAGCGGTACAGTCATGCCATTGGGCTGCTCGTGTGCATGTTCAGCGTGCTTGCTGCGGGTTTCGCCGTGGAAAGCCCGAAAAACCGCACGAAAGCTGTAGAAAGCAGTGAGCAGTGCCGTAAAAATGCCTACTGCCCACAGTGCGGGCGATTGAACAAACGCGTTGTACAAAATCGCATCCTTGGACCAGAACCCGGCCAGCAGAGGAAAGCCAGCCAGCGCAGCCGCACCAATAAGGAATTGCCAGTATGTTTTGGGCATCTTCCTCTTCAAACCACCCATCAGGTCGATGTTCAGCTCGCCGTGCATGGCGTGCATGACTGACCCGGCAGTGAGAAAGAGCAACGCTTTGAAGAAAGCATGCGTCATCAAATGAAAAACGCCCGCGGTGTAAGCCCCCACGCCCACCCCCAGGAACATGTAGCCCAGTTGCGAAACCGTGGAATAAGCCAGGATGCGCTTGAGATCCGTTTGCACCAGCGCGATGGTCGCGGCCATGAGTGCAGTTAGTGCCCCAATCCAGGCAACTACGGCCAGTGTGGCAGGAGCCAGTTCGAACAAGGGATGGCTACGGGCAATCATATAAACGCCTGCGGTAACCATGGTGGCGGCATGAATCAGCGCCGAAACCGGCGTGGGCCCTTCCATGGCATCGGGCAGCCACACAAAAAGGGGAATTTGCGCCGATTTGCCGGTGGCGGCCAGCAGCAGCAACAAGGTTACGCCGGTCAGAGCGGCCAAAGTGCCTTCGGGCGCCCCCTCCAGCGCAGCAAACACATCTTTGAACGCCAGACTGCCCGCTTGCTTGCCAAACAGGGCAAATAGCCACATGATGGCCAATGCCAGGCCAAAATCGCCAATGCGGTTGACAATGAACGCTTTTTTGCCAGCATCCGCAGCCGAAGGCTTGTAGAACCAAAAGCCGATGAGCAGATAAGAGGCCAGACCAACGCCTTCCCAGCCCACATAAAGCTGAAGATAATTATTGGCCAGCACCAGGGTCAGCATCATCAAAATAAAGAAATTCAGATAGATGAAGAAACGGCCATAATAGCGCAGACTCAATGCCTGATGCCGATCATCCACCAGCATGTAGGTGGCTGCGTACCAATGGATGAAAAAGCCCACGCCCGTGACCACCAGCGCCATCAACACCGAAAGTGGGTCGATGAGCAGTGCAAAATCCACAGCAAAATCGCCGATGTGAATCCATTGCCACATGGGCACGGTGATGGAGCGGGCCTCGGTGGGCAGACTCAGCAATGCAAAAGCCAGCCCCACCGCGGTGATGAAGGAGGCGAAAACCGCTCCCCCCGCCACCAGCGGGATGTATTTCTTGCCCAGGCGTTTGCCAAAGGCCAGATTAACCAGCAGCCCCAAAAGGGGAAAAACGAGAATTATCCAGGCGAATTGAAGCATGGGCATTACCCTTTCAGCAGATGAACTTCATCGATGTTTGTGGTGTCTTTGTGCCGCACAATGGCCATAACAATAGCCAAGCCCACGGCAACTTCCACCGCGGCCACAGCAATGACAATAAAGGCGAAAACCTGTCCGGTAAGATTGCCCCATTGGTTGGCAACCGCCACCAGGGTCAAATTCACGCTGTTTAGCATCATTTCCACACTCATAAAGATGATGAGGGCATTGCGGCGCACCAAAACGCCCACCACGCCAATGGTGAAGATGATGGCAGAGAGGATGAGGATAAAAGGTGTTGGGGTTATCATGGCAGATTGTTTATAGTGATCAATGGCGACGGCGGTCACGCAGGGCCAGGGCAACGCCGCCGAGCATACCGGCCAGCAGCAGTACCGAGGCTAATTCAAAAGGCAAAAGATAGGTGGTGTACAGAGGCCCGGCCACAGCCTGCACGCTGCCGGCATCGGGTGCGCCCGCGGGCGCAGTGCCCAAAGGCAATTTTTGGAAGAAAGCGATGATGAGTCCCAGCAGGAATAAAACACCCAGAACCGTAGCTCCGATGCGAGTGGCGGGCCTGTTATCCTGGATGGTGGCGCTAATATCGCCGCCAATGAGCATGATGACAAACAGGAATAAAACCACGATGGCTCCTGCATACACAATCACCTGAACAATGCCCAGGAACTGCGCCGAGAGTGCAAAGTAGAAAAGCGCAATGACCAGAAAATGGGCCAACAGCGATAAGGCACTGTAAACTGCATTCTTGCTTAAAATCACGCCCAACGCGGTGAGCAAGGCCAAAAAGGCGAGGATGGCAAAGGAAAATAGGCTCATGGTTCGTTTGGTCTAGGAATCGGAGAGGAGGACGGCATTGGGCTTGGGCGGATTCAGCAGTGCTTCTTTATCCAGCAGCAGGTCGCCCCGATCATATTGGGCCAGCTCGAAGTTGTGCCCCAGCACGATGGCTTCGGTGGGGCAGGCCCGCATGCAATCGCCGCAGAAGATACAGCGCATCAGATTGATTTCGTACACTTCGGCGTGACGCTCGCCCGGCGAGATGGGGTTGGCCGGGTCATTTTCAGCGGCCCGCACATAAATAGCCCCGGTGGGACAAGCGGCCTCGCACAAAGAGCAGCCAATGCAGCGTTCCATACCGTCATCGTAGCGCCGCAGCTCGTGCCGTCCCCGAAACCGAGGATAGATGCTGATGGGCTCATCGGGATACTGGACAGTTTGCGGAGGTTCGGTGACCAGTGTTTTGAGGGTGACGCCCATGGAGCGGGCGATAAATTCGACGCCCTGGGCAAGTTCTTTGAGTCCGCTCATAAGGGAAATAGTAAAGAGATGGGATGAAGTGAGGGGTAAAGATGAGGATGCAGAAGGCTACAGCAAGGCCACCATCACCGCGGTAATGGCCATGTAAATCAACGAAAAGGGGAAGAGCACCTTCCAATTGAAGGCTAAGAGTTTATCGTAGCGGATGCGGGGCACGCTGGCACGCACCCACAAATAGAGGAAGAGGACCAAAATCACTTTGATGACGAAGTAGCCGAATCCTAACAACACACCGTACCAAGTTCCAGGTGTGGCAAAGGGCCCGTGCCAGCCACCAAAGAAAAGTGTGACCATCAGTGCGCTGCTGACAATCATGCTCAGATATTCGCCCATCATAAACATGGCAAATTTCATGCCGCCATATTCCGTTTGATAACCGGCGATGAGTTCATTTTCGGTCTCGGGCAGGTCGAAGGGACTACGATTGTTCTCGGCCAGCATGGTGATGTAAAAAGCGGGAAAGGCCAGCAGTAGCCAAATCCACAACCACCAGGGACGGGGACGGCTGACAATCTCGGCCAGGCTCATGGTTCCCTGCTCGGCACCGATGTTGGTGGCCAGGACGATGGCAATGAGAAGGATGCCCAGGGGCAATTCGTAGCTAATCATCTGCGAAGCGGTGCGCAAAGCCCCCAACAGACCATAGTTGTTGTTGCTGCTCCATCCGCCCAAGATGACACCATAGGCTGCAAAGCTGGTGATTGCCATCATGTACAAAATGGCAACATTGGCATTGGCAATGTAAAAATGCAGGGTGTAGTCGCCAATCTGCAAATCGGGAGCGATGGGAATCACGGCAAAGGCGATGAGAGGGGTAATCATGGTCAAGACCGGGCCCATCAAATAAACAACGCGGTCTTTGATGTGACCAGGAACCACTTCCTCTTTGAAGATTGCCTTGACTGCATCGGCGATGGGCTGCAACAGGCCATAAGGCCCGGCGCGGTTGGGGCCCAGGCGCACATGAAAACGGCTGAGGATTTTACGCTCGTAGTAGGTGAGATACGCAAATCCTGTCAGCAGGATGAGCAGCATGACAAGGCTTTTGACCAGGGAAATGAGGATGGTTGTAATCATCGGCGTGGCATGGGGTGAATGGCGAATCAAACAAGATAGAGGGCCACAGTGGTGCGGGGGCCGAATTCGTCCAGCAGATCGCCAACAGGGGCATCTTTTATGGAGAATGGCACAAAAACTGTGCCTGGTTGGATGGTGGCGGAGATGTGCAGGGGCAGCTCGATGGTGGCGGAGCGAGAGCGAACCGCGAGTTGGTCACCTTCTCGGGCATTCAACGCTGCCGCGTCATCGGGATGCAGCCAGGCAGCTTTGTGGCCCAGATAACGCATGGGCTCAGTGGCATGGAAGGTGTTGCCGTCATCCCATAGCAGGTTGCCCACCACCAGGCGCATGGTAAAAGGTTTTTCTACGGGCGCAGGCTCAAGGCGCTGATGCGGGGTGAGTTCGTGGCGGATGGGTAAGGCCTCCCAGTCCCACTGCTGACCCGTGTCGCCCAGGCTTTCCCAGCTCAGGCCTGCGTATTGAGGCACAGCTTGGGTGATTTCGGCGAAGATTTCGGCAGCAGAGCTGGTGTTCCACGCCTCTGCTTTTTCGGGAGCGTAAAGATGCGCCAGGTGCATGAGGATGAGCCAATCGGGCGCAGCATCGCCCACAGCTTTGGCGGCCTTGGGCGCGGCCTGCACTCGTCGCTCGGTGTTGGTGAAGGTTCCGTCGCTTTCCACATAGGAGGCTGCGGGCAGCACCACATCAGCCAATTTGGCCGTTTCGGTGAGGAAAAGGTCTTGAACCACCAGAAAATCCAGGGCTTCCAGTTCTTTTTGATAGCTGGGTTTTTCGCCTACGGGGTCAGCGCCCATGATGTACAAAGCTTTGATGCGTCCCAGAGCTGAGGCAATCATGCCGCTGTAGCCCAAGCCCGCTTGCACCGGAAGTTCTGTTTGCCACAGCGCTTCCAGTTGCGCCCGAGCTGCGTCATCAGCCAAATTGCGATGTCCGGGCAGTCGGTCGGGCAGCAAGCCCACATCAGCCGCACCCACCGAGTTGGCCTCGATGTGCAGGAAGCCCAGGCGATGGGCATGACCACTGGCGCTAATCCAGTTGGTCAGGGCTTGCACGATGTTGCCAGAGCCATACCCCCAGGCGTAGTCAGTTCCGTAGAGAATGAACGGATTTTGAGCATCGACCAGTAACTGGGCGGCCTGTTGCAAGTCGTCAGCGACTTCCAGCCCCTGTAACCACGCGGGCACAGCTTCATCGCGGGCCAGGAAGGCTGCTTTGGTCAGGGTATCGAACAAGGGGGGTTCTTGACCAGGTGCAGGACTGAAAAAGAACCCATCATATTTGGCCATCTCGATGCGGCGAGGATGCACGATAATCACTTTGGCGCCCTGCCGTTTGGCAGCTCGTTTGAGGAAGTTTGCCAGCACGGGCATCTCTTCCGAGGGGTCTACGCCCATGAGTACGATAACATCGGCATTGCGAGCCGCTTGCAGGCTGGGCAAGCCGCGGCGCTCTCCTTTGAGTGCGGAGCCTTCACGGAAATCGATGTTGTTGCTGCCCACCAAGGCCCGCATGAATTTGCCCAGCAGGTAATTGGCCTCGTTGGAGAGTTTGGCAGAGCCGATGCCGCCCACCGAGGCCGCACCATGCTGCGCCACCATCTTCTTCAAGCCGTGAACCACTTTATCCAAAGCCACCGACCATGAAACAGGCTTGAGTTCACCGTCGATGCGGGCCAGAGGTTGAGCCAAACGCTGCTCGCTAAAAACAAAACCATTGGCAAAGCGGCCTTTATCGCAAATCCACTCATCATTGACCGCCATGTTGGTGCGGGCCACATTACGCCGCACCCGGGCATCGCGGGTATCGATGCGCAAATTACAACCCATGCCGCAGTGCGTGCAGATGGTGTTGGTGTGTTCCAGCCGCCAGGGCCGGAACTGGAAACGGGTAAGGCGATTGGTCAGGGCCCCCACCGGGCACATGTCGATGATGTTGCCGCTGGTGTAGGCGCTGAGATCGGTTCCCGGGAATTTATCGATAACCGAGGCACTGCCACGATTGAAGAGCCCCAGTTGCGGCTTATCTTCCCATTGTTCCAGATAGCGTATGCAACGCCAGCACAGCACGCAGCGTTCTTGATCCAAAATAACCAAATCGCTGAGAGGCCAGGCTTTTTCTTTGTGCCGTTTGTCCTCCTGGTAGTGCGACTCGCCTCGCCCATGCGCCATGGCCTGGTCTTGCAAATCGCATTCACCACCTTTATCGCAGATGGGACAATCCAGGGGATGGTTGGCCAGGATGAGCTCCAGCGTGCCCGCGCGGGCATCTCGGGCCCGTTCCGAATCATTGTAGAAGAAAACAGCGCCATCATTCACCGGTGTGGTGCAAGCTGTTACCAGCATCTTGCCTCGCCGCCCCTCGGTTTCCACCAGGCACATGCGGCACGCACCCAGCGGGTCCAGCTTGGTATGAGAACAGAAAACAGGAATTTGAATCCCTGCCCGGGCAGCGGCTTCGGTGAGGAGTTCGCCCTGTTTGGCCTTGATTTCCTGGCCGTCGATAGTGATGGTAATCCAGTCGGACATGGTTAATTGGTGGGAAGATGGGTTATGGAAAATAAAAAGATGTCAGGGTGTCAAACATTAATCCAGCTTGTTTTCAAGAGGCTGGCCGTAAAATTGACGATAAAGGGGACGAGCAGCAATGGCAGGCTTCTTTTGCTCGGGATTGGTTTCCAGGATGTGCTGCTCGAATTCGGGGCGGAAATGGCGTAACATGCTTTGCACGCCCCAGACCGAGGCGGCACCAAAGGGGCAGAAGGATTGTTGCTCGATATATTTGGCAATGTGTTCGATTTCTTGCAAATCTTCCAGCGTGCCATGCCCCGCTTCGATACGCTCCAAGATGGTTTCGATCCAAGTTCCGCCTTCTCGGCAGGGGGTGCATTTGCCACACGATTCTTCGCGGTAAAAGGCAGAGGTGCGACGGGCGATGGGCACCATGGCCTCACCTTCGCAGATGACCACAACACCGCCCGAGCCCAACATGGAGCCTGCAGCCACCAATGACTCGAAATCGATGGGCGTATCCAGTTTGTCGGGCAGCAGTTGCGGCATCGAAAGGCCACCAGGAATGATGCTCTTGATGGGACGATCATCCAACGTGCCGCCCGCCAAATCGTAGATGAGCTGCCGCATGGTGATGCCGTAGGGGACTTCGTACACACCTGGCTTCTTCACCTGGCCGCTGACCGAGAGCAGTTGCAGACCCGGACTACGTTCTGTGCCCCACTGCCGATACCAATCCACCCCATTTTGCATGATGTGCCGCACCTGGGTGATGGTTTCGATGTTGTTGACGATGGTGGGTTTGGCATACAAGCCTTCTACCGCGGGGAAGGGTGGTTTAAGGCGTGGATGCCCACGATAGCCTTCCAGCGAACTCAGCAGCGCGGTTTCTTCGCCGCAGATGTAAGCGCCCGCGCCGGAATGGACGATGATTTCCAAATCGAAATCAGTGCCCATGATGCCCTGCCCCAGATAGCCGCGGGCTTTGGCTTCGGCAATGGCTTCGCGCAAGCGTTTTTGCGGATGTTTGTATTCACCGCGGATGTAAACAAAGGCATGGTTGGCCTGAATGGCCCACGAGGCGCAGATGATGCCTTCGATGAGGGAATGCGGGTCGAATTCCAGAATCAAACGGTCTTTGAATGTGCCCGGCTCCGATTCATCGCCATTGACCACCAGGTAACGAGGAAAAACACCTTTAGGCAAAAAGCCCCATTTGACGCCAGCCGGGAAGCCTGCACCCCCACGACCACGCAATCCAGCGCTTTTTACCTGATCGATGACCGCTTGCGGGGTCATTTGCAGCGATTTTCTGGCTGTTTCGTAACCACCATCTGCCAGGTAGCTTTCAAGGGTATGGCTATTGGGTTTATCGATGCGGCCCAAGATGTAGTTGGTTGCGGGCAGCTCATCATCACCCTTGAAGTAATCGTGATGATAAGGCACATCCCCTTCCCGGGTCATGGGCAATTCTTCACCCGAGAGCAACTCCGCCAGCATGTCATCCACTTTGTCTGGGGTGATGCCTTCGTAGTAGCGGCCCCAATCGCTGTGTTCTTTGCGCACAAAAATAACAGGCGCTGTGGCGCAGGAGCCCAAACACTCCATCTCGCTTAGGGTAAAAGTGCCATCGGGCGTGGTCTCGCCAAAATCGATGTGCAGTTTTTCTTTGAGCGCCTCGGCGGTCTCTTCGGCCCCACGCAGCATACAGGAAACATTGGTGCAGATTTCCATGTGGAATTTGCCATGGGGCTTTTTGTAGAGCATGTTGTAAAAACCCGCGACAGCATGAACTTCCATCGGCTCCAGGCCAAAGATTTCAGCGACATCCTGCACAACATCAGGTTGCAGCCAGCCATGCTCCCGCTGCGCCACATAAAGCGCGGGGAGGATTGCGGAGCGGGCGCGAGGGTATTGCGCCATGAGGGCTTTGATTTCGGAACGGGCGTTAGATGAAAGCATAAGCGATGAGAGATGGGATATTGGGGCGTAGGATTAGAAGAGAGGTTGTTACTACTAAGGTAGCCCGGCTAGAAACCACGAAGACACGAAGCCACAAAGGCACGAAGAAAAGAAAAAGCTTTGAAATGCTTGGTGTTCTTAGTGTCTTTGCGCCTTGGTGGTGATTGAAGTCGGGTACGTTAGTCGTTACCAGAGGTTCGAGTATGGCGGGCATCAAAGCGCCACGCTTACCGATCCACGTCACCCAACACAATGTCGATGGTGCCGATGGTGACAACGACATCAGAGAAGAGGTGGCCGCGGGAGATTAGATCGATGACTTGCAGGTTGGCAAAGCTGGGGGTGCGGATGTGCATGCGGTAGGGATGAGCGCTGCCATCAGAGAGGATGTAGAAGCCCATTTCACCTTTGGGCGCCTCGATGCCGCGGTAAACTTCGCCTGCGGGGGGGGTGAGCCCCTCGGTAAAGAGTTTGAAGTGGTGAATCAGCGCTTCCATGCTCTGATCCAGCAACGCTCGTTGAGGAGGCACAATTTTGGGGTCGCGCAGCAGATGTTCGCCCGGGGGCAGCATTTCGATGGCTTGTCGCACGATGCGCACCGATTGCTTCATCTCTTCCATGCGCACCAAATAGCGCCCGTAGCTGTCGCCCAGGTCGGAGGTGGGGATTTCGAAATCATATTTTTCGTAGCCGCAGTAGGGTCTGGCCCGACGTAGGTCATAACGAACGCCGCTGCCCCGTAGCATAGGCCCGGTAACGCCCATGGCAATGGCATCCTCTGCGCTCAGGTAGCCAATTCCCTGCAAACGCTGTTTCCACAGGGGATTTTTATCCAGCATGGCTTCATAGTCATCCAGCCGCTGCGCCATGACATCCAAAAATGCCAATGTTTTGGGGATGAAGGCGGGGGGCAGGTCGTCGGAGACGCCGCCGATGCGCATGTAGGAGGTGGTGAGTCGGGCGCCACAGGCCATTTCGAACAGGTTCAAAATTTCTTCCCGTTCGCGGAATGCGTACATGAGCAGCGCGTGGCCCGTTCCGCTGATGTCCAGCGCATGCGTGCCCAGCCACACCAAATGGCTGGCCAGACGTTGCAACTCGGCCATGATGACACGAATGCCCTGGGCCCGCTCAGGAATTTCGATGCCCAGCATCTTTTCTACCGCCACGCAGTAGGAAAGGTTATTTTGCATGGCCGAAACGTAGTCCATGCGATCGGTGTAATAAACAAAATCTTTGTAGCGCACATTTTCGGCCTGTTTCTCGAAGCCGCTGTGCAAATAGCCCAAATCTGGCATCAGACTTTTGACCCGTTCGCCATCCAGCTCAACGACCAGGCGCAAAACGCCATGGGTGGAGGGATGTTGCGGCCCCATGTTGATGATCATGTGCCGGGCATCCATGCCTACCGGAACTGGCTGCGGGCTTTGCTGGGGATTGAGAATTTGCTGGCCCAGATGTTTGAATTCTTCATCTTCCCAGGTGACAGAGAAGGGCACCCGTTCGCCACCCAATGGTTCATCTTTGCGCAGCGGATGCCCCTGCCAGTCGTCGGGCATGAGGATGCGGCGCAGATCGGGATGTCCCTGATAGGTGACGCCCATCAAATCATAAGCTTCGCGCTCGGGCCAGTTGGCCGCGGGCCAGATGCTGACGACGCTGGGCACAACAGGGGCATCGCCGCCAGGCAGCGGGACGTTGATTTGCAGCAAATCGCCATCTCGGGCCACGGAACGCACGTGGTAAACGCCTACAAAACGGGCCTGTTCATGGGCGTGGCCAGGCAACTCTTTTTCATCGACCACGGTCAGGCTGCTGAGCAGGTCGTAACGCAGCTCGGGCGCATCGCGCAAGAATCGCCCGACATCCAGCAGATTTTCAGGTTTGATGGTGATGACAGGGGAGCCAAACGCGTCCGAGGCATGAAGAATCGCATCGGGGAAGGCCTGTCGAACAGCAGCAATGGGATCAATCATAGTGTTATCGGGGGCAGATTAGGGCAGAGGAGGCAAGTCGGTGGTGTTGGCCACGTAGATGCCGGAGTCAGTTTTTTCGGGCTGCGGGTAGTGATCACGCAGGTGTTCGGTGGCGATTTTATCCTGCAAGCGGGTCAGGGCATAGAGCAGGGCTTCGGGCCGCGGGGGGCAACCGGGCACATACACATCGACAGGAATCAGTTTATCCACGCCCTGAACAATGGCGTAATTGTTGAAGGGCCCACCAGCAGTGGCGCAAATGCCCATGGCGATTACCCATTTGGGCTCTGCCATTTCATCGTACAAACGTTTGACCACCGGGGCCATTTTGTTGCTCACACGTCCGGCCACAATCATCAAATCGGCCTGACGGGGCGAGGCCCGAAACAGCTCGCTGCCGAAACGAGCGATGTCGTGACGAGCTGTGCCCGCACTAATCATTTCGATGGCGCAGCAGGCCAAGCCAAACAGCAGGGGCCAAACTGAGTTCTTGCGGCTCCAGTTGACCACTGATTCCAGGGTGGTGGTAACGACGCCGGTTTCCGGCAATTTGGATTCTAAGCCCATGAGGCGCTTTCTCCGTAAAAATCAGCTTTCAAGCAGGTGTGCAGTGATGTCAATCCCATTCGAAGGCTCCTTTCTTCCAGACAAAGAAATAGCCCACCAGCAAGATGAGCAAAAAGACCGCCATTTCGGCTAACCCGAACAGTTTTAGTTTTCCCATAGATACGGCCCACGGATAAAGGAAGAGCACTTCGACATCGAACAGGATGAAGAGCATGGCCACCACGTAGTATTGCACCGGGAAGCGTTGGCGTGGGTTGGTGAAGGGAATCATGCCTGATTCGATGGGTTCATTTTTGGCTTTGTTGGGGCTTTTGGGGCCCAGTACCCAGGTGAGTACTAAAATGAAAAGCGCAAAAAGAAAGGCAAAGATAATCAGGACGAGAATGGGCAAATAATCAAGGGCCATAAATGACAATCTCCGAGATTTGCAAGGCGTCGATGCCTGCTGCGAGGGCGTGCATCAGCCGTTTTCTTGCGTCGAATAGGAATGAAGATGACGTTGTGCATTTTATCACGCAATCATTCAGGATGCAAAAGGCTGGTGAGGTGTGAGTCATGGCGGTGCAAATCTTGCGGGGTGTCGATGTCGTACAAGGCCCTGTCATCAGCTTGCACCCAGTGGGTTTGCCGGCGATATTTCTGCATGAGTGCGCGTCCACCCTGGTCGCCCGAGACTTGCATCAGCTCGGGAAAGCAGGCCCGGGCAAAAAGCACTGGATTTCCCCGTTTCTTCCCTACCCGCGGCATTACCACTGGCGCGCCACTTTGCCAGAATGCAAGCATCACCCGCTGCATGAGTTCTGGATTGACCCGCGGCTGGTCAGCCAGCAGGAAGAGGGCCGCGGCTACCGGTTCCCGCAGGGCGCGCAGTCCCAAAGCTACGCTGCTGCTTAATCCTTGCTGCCATGCCCCATTGCGGGCCAGGGTTACAGGCAGGCCGCGGGTCGCGGGCAAGATGCGGGCCTCGTGTGCGCCCAGCACGACAATAATCTCGCTAACGGGCGCAGCCAGGGTTTGCAGGATGACATGGCGCAGCAAGGGCTGTCCATGCCAATCCAGCAGTTGTTTGGGCGACCCAAAGCGAGTGGATGCGCCCGCGGCCAGGATGATGGCGGCAATGGATGAAGGCATGATGAAGGGGAAGGTTGGGAGTCTTGGTTTAACGGCTATTCCATGGGTGAGAGCCAGCGTTCGCGACGGCTGCCTTCTGCGGCCCAGCCATTGAGCCCATCGGCCCGTTGTACTTTCCACCAGCGCACGTTATCCAAAAGCACGGGACCATCAATGATTTGCAGATGGGTTCCTGCTACCACCCGTTTTTTTAGCAAGCCGCGCACGCCTGGTTCGTAACGGATGCTGAGGTTGCGGCCATTGGCAGTGGTAACCATCACCACATCGCCGCGGCGTACCGGACGGTTGACCGGACGTTTGTCGCCCAATTCGCCGCTGAGCCACACCTCTTCGCCATCGCTGCCCGCGACCCAACCGGCATGTCCAAAACCATCATCAACTTGCCACCACAGATAAGAATCGGCCATTTGCGGGCCCGCGACCACTGTTACCACGGCATTGGGAGGCAAATTGCCCAACCGTTGCGCTTGGGCGGCAGGTGCTTCTCGTAAATTCAGGCCGGTGCGGGCCACCACGCGGGCTTGTCGTCCCGCCGCGATGCTACCGGGGTAGGGTGTGGGCGAGGGGGTGGGGGGCACAGGGGTGGGCGTAAGCGTTGGTGTGAGGGTGAGGTAAAGGGCTTGCACCGCGGGCGCAGGGGTAGGCGTGTTAGCGATGGCATGGGTGGGTGCAGGTGCGGGCCCGGGCGTGCGCTCGTGCGTGGCTGCGGGCATGATGCGCGGCGTGGGCGTGGGCACAAAGGCGCCGCAGCCCGCCAGCAATGGCATTGTAATAAGGAAGAGAAGAAAGATAAAACGCGTCGGAGTCATGGAAGAATTGTATCCTTCCGGGCGCTGAGGGGCAATTTTCGGGGCCACAAAAAAGGTTGAACACGGCCCGCTGCGGGGCTTCCCCTGCGAGCGAACGTGCATGAGCGGGCGCTTCGCCCCCCTCCCGGCCTCCCCCCGTTTTGGCTGGGGCCTCACGGTGGGAGGAGCTGGCGATTGACTGCGAAGCGCTGCCCGCGGATGGCAATAATCCGTTACATTTCAACTTTCATAGCATCACTTACTTAACCCACAGCCTCGAGCAGGGACGAACGACAAAATGCCTCCCGCAGGAATGAGCCCAAAAGAACAAATCGTGGTATCCTATAAGGTAGGGGCTTGACCCAAACCGGGCTCATTTTGCCCTCCAGCCACAAACAAAACCGCACCGACAGTGAGTCAAAGACCATAGACTGGCGATGATGCGTGAAGCACTAAGAGCATTGATTCACAAAATCGCCGGGGAACCAACACCGTTATCCAGTCGCCCACCTTTGCCAACCCCCCGTCCGCTGACCCCTCCTGCCCTTGCGTCCTGGCGCAAGATGAGCCATTTCAGGATACAGACATGCCAAATACAGACAACACCATCTATGTCATCGGCCACCGGAATCCAGATACCGACTCGATTGCCTCGGCCATGGGCTACGCCTGGTTTTTGGGCGAAACCATGCCCGGAACCAAAGTCATCCCGGCCCGCGCCGGCAAACTGAACCCGCAAACCAAATGGGTACTCAACCGCCTGCAACTAGAACCCCCACTGCTGCTGCCCGATGCCTCCCCCCGCTTTGAAAATATCGCACATCGCTACAACACCACCACGCCCGATGACCCGCTGCGAGACGCCTGGAGCATTGTCACCCGCACCGGCGGCATTGCCCCGGTCATCAACAGCGATGGCACACCCTTCGGACTCATCACCGGCCTCAGCCTTTTTCATTGGATGAGCGAACTCATCGGGCCCCACGCCCACCGCGCCGATGTCAGTCTGGCCAGCCTGTTCGAGGCCCCCGCGGGCGCAGCCTGCGATACCAGCGCCCCCAAATTTCGGGCCAATAGCCGCATCAAAGAACTTTTGCCTCGCATTCTACGTGAAGAGCGCAACGACTTTTGGATTGTCGACGATCATGGCAGCTACGTGGGCATCTGCCATCAACGAGAGGCACTACATCCACCTCGCATCAAAGTGGTTTTGGTTGACCACAACGAACCAGATCAAGCGCTGGGCTCGCTGGACGAAGCTGATTTGCTAGAAATCCTGGATCATCATCGCCTGGGCAACGCCCCCACTCGCACCCCCATCAAATTTACTGTGGATCCGGTAGGCAGCACCTGCACCCTGGTTTCAGAACGCATCGACGAGGCAGGACTCAGTGCCCCCCCAGCGCTGGCCGGTCTGCTGCTGGCTGGCCTGGCCTCCGACACCCTGGGCCTGACATCTCCCACTGCCACGCCCCGAGATCACCAGGCAGCCAAACGACTGGGACGATGGGCCTTTATCGGCGGCGCCCCCCTGGCGGGCGAAAGCTTTGATTCTTATGCGCAGGCAGTTTTGAAAGCGGGCGCGGGCCTCTCTTCCCGCACACCCGAAGAAATCGTCCACGCGGATTTCAAACAATACGAAGCTGCCGAAAGCCGCTTTGGCATCTCGCAAGTAGAGGTAGCAGGCATGCAGCAACTCAAACGGCATCACGAACCTCTGCATCAGGCGCTTTTGGCCCTGCGTGATGAAGAAAATCTCGATTTCGCCATCCTCATGGTCACCGATGTGGTCTCTGGCTCCAGCCGCCTGATGGTTACCGATGATGTGCCCGCCCTGGAACTGCTGCCCTACAACCGCCAGCCCGATGGCACCCTGCGGGCCGATGGCGTCGTTTCTCGCAAAAAACAACTTCTCCCTCTCATCCTCAGCGCTCTGGAAGCATAGCTTGTACAACTTATGATGACAAAATTCAGCAAATTCGCCGATGTCTTCATGGAAAGCCTCTGGTTGCTGGCCCTGGTGCTGGCTCCCATGTTCTTCAATGTCTATTCGCAGCGAGTCTTCGAGCCCGATAAAATCAGCTTGATTCGCACCTTGGCGCTGTTCGGATTGGTCGCAGGAGTGTTGAAACTGGCTGAGACCTGGGGGATGGCCCGGGCTCAGACCCCTGCCCCATCCCCCTGGTGGCGAACACCGCTGGTGTGGCCGGTACTGGCGCTGATGGCCGCGTATTTGCTCAGCACCGCACTTTCGGTAACGCCTCGACAAAGTTTTTGGGGCTCGTATCAGCGATTGCAGGGCACTTTTACCATGCTCAGCTACATGGTTCTCTTTTTCATCATCTTCAATACGCTACGGCGCCCGCAACAATGGCAACGTCTGCAATACACCATCATTTTAGTCAGCCTGCCCATTGCTCTGTATGGCGTTGTGCAGCACTATCATCTGGACCCGCTGCCCTGGGGAGGCGACACCACCAAACGCGTGGCCGCCAACATGGGCAACTCCATCTTCTTGGCAGCTTATCTCATCATGGCTGTGCCCCTCACCCTCGAGCGCCTGATGCAGGCCATTCGCACCATGCTGCTGGATGAGCAGGGCTCCATGACCGATGCCCTGGCCGCGGGCGCCCTCTTCTTCATTTTAGTCATCCAGGGATTGGCAATTTTGTTCACCCAAAGCCGCGGGCCCTGGATTGGGTTGGCCATGGGATTGTATGTGTTCGGCTTGCTGGTACTCACCAGCTTACGACAAAAAACCGGAGGCAACCAGCAAATTACCGGGCGCGAATTTTTGCTGGGCGTGGGCATGGGCCTGGTAGGTTTGGCCGCACTGGGAGGGGGATTGGCAGCCATGACACAACTTTCGGGCCTGGTAGGTGGATTGCTGGTATTGGTGGGCATTGTGGCCGCGCTGGGATTGTACCTGATTCCACTTTTCCGCAAACAGGGCTGGCGCTGGCTGTGGCTCAGTTTTATCACCCAATCGCTGGCCGTAATTGTGATGATTGTCATGCTGAACCTGTCGCCCACCTTCATTCCCGGCTTTCGCACGATTCCCTATGTGGGGCGTCTGGCGCAGTTGATGGATTCGGAGCATGGCACGGGCCAGGTGCGCGTACTCATCTGGCAGGGGGCCGTGGATATGATGCTGCGGCCTCATGGCCCGCTGACATTTCCTGACGGACACACCGATGCCCTGAACAGCGTGCGCCCCCTCATCGGCTACGGGCCCGAATCGATGTGGGTGGCCTATAATCGCTTCTATCGCCCCGAGCTGGGCGAGCTGGAACATCGCAATGCCTCGCCTGATCGGTCGCACAACGAAACCTTTGATAGCTTGGTGACCACCGGCTTTTTGGGCTTTTTAGCCTACTTTGCCCTCTTTTTCAGCATTTTTTACTATTCCCTGCACTGGCTGGGGCTCATCGTCGATAAAGTCAGTCGCTATCTCTTCTTTGTGCTGGGCATCTCGGGCGCCGTGCTGGGGGTTCTCATCCCCTGGTTGCGGGGCATACCTGAATTTTTGGGCGTAGGATTACCACTGGGCTTTATCCTGGGCATTCTCATCTACATCACCTACGCAGCCTTCCGCGGCTCCGAAAGCATCACCGCGCTGGAACGGCGTCACATGCTGATCATCGCCATCTTTGCCACCCTGGTGGCGCATTTTGTCGAAATTCACTTTGGCATTGCCATTGTGGCCACCCGCACCTACTTCTTTATTCTAGTAGCGGCGCTGGCCGTTTTGGGGCAGGATAAGCTGGCACTGGCAGCCCTGCCAGCCGCGCCCACCCCCGCGCCCGCACCTGTGAGCAAACGCAAGGGCAAAAGCAAAAAACATCGTGAGCGCCGCAGCTCAGTTGCAGCCTCTCGCACGGGCCAAAAGCGCTCGCTGACTCAAATCATGCTACCCTACGCCATCATCATGGCTGCGATCATGCTGGTAATGTCCTGGGATTTTGTTTCCAACCAAACCAACATCAGCAGTCCCGTGGGCATCTTCATCAAGTCGTGGTTCATTCACCTGAACCATGGTACACCAGTGGCAGGCCCGGGCGTTCTCACACTGATGCTGTTCACGCTGGTGGTAGGCCTGGTGCTGGCTCTGAATGAAACCTGGCGACCTGCATTTTCGGGCGGCGACACGCTTAAAAGCCTGCTCGTGGCCCTGAGCCTGATTCTGGCTGCCTGGTTCATTGGCGGTCTCATCATTGCGGCCCGACTGGTACCGCAATCGGCCAGCACCCCTGCCATGCAGCAAGCTGCCCGCATTGCCAACAACATTACCATCTTTTACCTGCTCATGGCTGCCACCGCTCTGATGCTCATGGCCAGCCTTTGGACCGCAGATACTCGCCCCAGTCGCATCTTGGCCCATAGACCACTACTTTCGGGCCTTGGCGCCACAGCCTTCCTCATTCTGGCCCTGGTCATCACCGGAAAAGTCAATCTCAACCTGGTGCGCTCCGACATCTACTTCAAGATTGGCCAAGGCGCTGACGCTGCAGGGGATTGGAACACTTCACGCGTTTTTTACGAAAAAGCTGCCGAAATCGCCCCCAAAGAGGATTATTACCGCCTTTTTCAGGGGCGCTCCTTCCTGGAAAGCGGGCGCAAAGCACAGGATGCCAATCAACGCAATGTCCTATTCCAGCGAGCTGAAGAGATTTTGATGCTGGCCCGCAAACTGAATCCTCTGAACACCGACCACAGCTCCAATCTCGGACGTTTTTATCATACAAAATCGAGCTATGTCAGCGATCCGGAAGAACGCCGGGCCCTGCTGGAAAAAAGCTCGGAAAACTATCGCATTGCCACCATGCTCAGCCCCAATGCCGCACATCTTAAAAATGAATGGGCCAACACCTACATTCAACTGGGCGATTTAGATCAAGCACGCCAACTTTTCAACGAATCATTAGCCATCGACCCCGACTACACTGATACCTATCGGCGAATGGCCCAAATGGAGCTGGAGGCTCAAAACTGGGAAGAAGCTTACCGGCACTTCCAAAAAGTGGCCGAAAAAGCGCCAAAAGACCCACTGGCCTACAGCGGCATGGCCTATGCACTCTCGAAAATGGGACGCACCGATGAAGCCATCGAAGCCAACAAGCAGGTTTTGGCCTTACGTCCCACCGACATCAGCACCTTGCAAAATCTGGCATTACTCTATCATCAGCAAGGGAAAGACGAAATAGCACTCTCTTACGCACAAAAAGCGTTGCAAATCGCCCCCGAAGAGCAACGCCCGGGCCTACAAGGGCTCATCGGTCAGATTAAGCAGGCACTCACCCCCTAACCAGGAAAAACCGAACCAGCGAGTATTTCTCATGCTCACGCCAATCATGCTCATTTTTGCTGCCGCGCTGACACTGGCGCTGGCAGCCACGCCGGTGGCCCGCCGCATTGCTGTGCACACCAACATGGTGGATCAACCGGCCCTGCGCAAAACCCACATCACTCCCACCCCCATGCTGGGCGGTCTGGCCATTTATGCCGCGGTCATCATGGCGCTGCTGCTCTTCGGCGACAGATTTTATGTCCACCAGGTAGCAGGCATCTTCATCGGCGCCTCGCTCATCTCATTTTTGGGCCTGTGGGATGACCGAATGCCCTTGCCTGCCTGGCTAAAATTGCTAGGGCAAGTGATTCCGGTGGTCATTTTGCTGATGACCGGAGTGCAGATACAACTTTTTGCAACCCCAGCTTTGAATTTGGCCCTGACCATGGTTGCAGTGTTGTTCATCACCAATGCCATAAATTTTTTGGATAACATGGATGGCCTTTCGGCGGGCATTGCCGCGGTGGCCAGCGGTTATTTCCTGCTGCTGGCAGCCCTTTCGGGCCAATATCTGGTGGGGGCCCTAACCGCTGCCCTGTTGGGGGCTTGCTTGGGATTTTTGGTGTACAATTTCAACCCGGCCAGCATCTTCATGGGCGATACCGGCAGCTTATTTTTAGGCTTTGTGCTGGCAGCCGTTGGCATCAAGCTACGCTTTCCCGCAAACATTCCGGCGGTCACATGGATGGCCCCGGTATTGGTTTTGGGTGTGCCTATTCTGGATACCAGTCTGGTTATCGTGTCCCGTTTGCGCCGGGGCAAAAATCCCTTTACCACACCCGGCAAAGACCATCTCTCGCATCGGCTGGTAAAAATTGGCTTCACCCGCCGCGAAGCTGTGCTGCTGCTTTATCTTTTGGGCAGCATTTTTGGTATGATTGCAGTCTTCGTTACTCAGGCGTCCCTAATCGAGGCCACCATCGTGGGCATCAGCATCGCCCTGGCCAGCCTGGTCTTCATCTTCTACATGGAAAAAATACTTCGTAAAACGTAAGAGAACCACATGGGCCTCACCCACAGCCCTTCATCCTTCTAGATTTTAGTGGCAATTTTTGCCTGTATTGTTGCCACCATAAACCAACAACTTAGGAGTAACATCTTGAAACGCACACAGCTCATTATTCTGGTTTTGCTGGCCTTGGGGCTGGCCCTGCTGGCGGGATGCTCTAAGCCCACGCCCCAGCAGGAAGCCAACGCAACACCCGCTCCGGCAACTGCCGAAACGCAGGCCACCGCGGCTTCGCAAACACCTGCGCCCGCGACCCCCGAAGCCCCCGGCACACCTGAGCCTGAAAAGGAAATCAAAAGCTGGCCCATGGCCCCGCACATGTTCATCGACCAGGAAAAAATTTACCTGGCCACCATCAAAACAGAACATGGCGATATTGTGGTGGAACTGGATGCCAAAAACGCACCCATCACCACCAACAGTTTTATCTTTTTAGCCAATGAAGGATTTTATGATGACATCACCTTCCACCGGGTCATTCCTGGCTTTATGGCGCAAACGGGCGACCCCACGGGCACAGGCACGGGCGGCCCGGGCTACATCATCCCCGATGAGGTCAAGGCCGAGATGAAATTTGACCGCCCCGGACTGTTGGCCATGGCCAATGCGGGCCCCAACACCACGGGCAGCCAATTCTTCATCACCTATGCGCCCGCACCGTGGCTGGAAGGGCATTTCACCATCTTTGGCGAAGTCATCAAAGGCATGGATGCGCTGGAGCAGCTTACCCCCCGGGATCCCGATAAAAATCCCACAACCCCGGGCGACAAACTCATCTCTGTTACCATCAGCGAGGCAGAAAACTCGCAGCGTCCCACACCCACGCCCACAGCCACACCTTTTGCCCCCAACGCGGCCAACACCAACCATGCGCTGGCCAACATGGATTTGAAAGATCGCATTGAACACTGGAACACGCCCCCTGAAAACATCCTCAAAAAGGGCAAAATCTATGTGGCCAATATCGAAACCGAAGAGGGCACCATCCAAGTTGAACTGTTAGCCAACATCGCACCCAAAAATGTCAACAACTTTGTGGTGCTGGCCAACAATGGCTACTACGACGGAACTCGCTTCTTCCAGGTTATCGCCGATACCGAAAGTCCTGATGGCGGGCTCATCGTAGCCTTGGGCGGCGATCCTGCGGGCACTGGCAATGGCACGCCCGGCTATGTCATCGAGGATGAATTGCAGGAAAATGCCTTTAACGATCGTGGATGGCTTGGCAGCGCCCAACCTGATTCAAATCGCAATGGCGGCAGCTTCTTCATCACCCTCAAACCCTCGCCCTGGCTTTCTGCACACTTCACGCCCCTGGGACGCGTCATCGGCGGCCAGGAGGTGCTGGATAAATTTACGCCGCTGGAACCCAACAACGGCGTTGAGCCCCAGGGCATGATCATTAAACGCATCAGCATCAGCACGGCCAAGAAATCCTTGTTGCCCACGCCCACGCCCATGCCCACGCCCGCCGCGCCCATCATGCCCGAGGGCGACGCGCGCCCGCTGAGCAAAGTGGCTCCTGCCGAACGCAACGATCGCTACAACACCCCGCCCGAGATGCAAATTGACCCGGACAAGGATTATCAGGCGATCATCCGCACCGACAAAGGGGATATCACCCTGGATTTGTTCGAGAAGCAAACGCCCATCACTGTCAACAACTTTGTGGTGCTGGCTCGCCTGGGATATTACGATAACACCACTTTCCACCGCGTCATCGCTGATTTCATGGCGCAGGGGGGCGATCCCAGCGGCACGGGCGCAGGATCTCCCGGCTACACCTTCGAAGATGAAATCGTCAATGAGCTGCGTTTCGATGGCGAAGGTCTGCTGGCCATGGCCAATCGTGGCTACAACACCAATGGCGCACAATTCTTCATCACCCTGGCCGAAACGCCCTGGCTCAACGACAAACATACCATCTTTGGCAAAGTCATCGCTGGCATGGATGTGGTGAAAACGTTGAATGAGCGAGACCCGCAAACAGCCACCGAGCCCGGCGATAAAATCATCCGCATCGACATCATCGAAAAATAACTGCGCTGCACAAAGATGCCACGCGTCGTCAGCGTCAGACTCATCTCCAACGCAATTGTTCAGGTCTCTGACCACTTTTCGGCCACAAAATCACCGAACGCCCTTTATGATTTGGTGACCTTGACTGTTCTGTCAAAAGAGCCATGAACAGTTGCCTTCCAACAACGCTTTTACAAGGATATTGCAATGCCAACCTATTCTTCACCCCCTGCGATGCAAATCGACACCACCAAAACTTATTTTGCTACCATCAAGACCAACAAGGGAGCGATGCGTCTGCAACTGTTCGCCGATAAAGCGCCCACTACGGTCAACAATTTTGTATTCCTGGCCCAAGATAAATTCTACGATGGTGTGCCCTTCCACCGCGTCATCAAGGATTTCATGGTGCAAACAGGCGATCCCACCGGAACAGGCCGCGGCGGGCCCGGTTATCGCTTTGGCGATGAGTTCCACCGTGATCTGCGCCACACGGGCCCGGGCGTGCTAAGCATGGCCAACGCGGGCCCCAATACCAATGGCAGCCAATTCTTCATCACCCACGTGGCCACCCCCTGGCTGGATGGCAAACACACGGTCTTTGGTCAACTGGTGGATGGCAACGATGTGCTGTTCAGCATCGAACAAGGGGATTTCATCGACACCATCGAGATTGAGATCGCATAACCCACATCCATTCGGCCAATAAAACGCCGCGCCGATAAAGCCCTCGTCAGCATTGTTGCCCGAATGTGGACGGGGGCTCTCTTTTTGGGCTTACTGCAACAAGCAAGGCTAAGTAAACGCTAAAAAGTTGTTTGACTTTGCTTGCCATGCCAAGACAAACATAGACGAAAAGAGTAACGACTAACGTACCCGACTTCAATCACCACAAAGGCACAAAGACACTAAGAACACCAAGCATTTCAAAACTTCTTCTTTCTTTGTGCCTTTGTGGCTTCGTGTCTTAGTGGTTTCCAGCCGGGCTACCTTAGTCGTAACCAAAAAGATAGAACTGGACGAAGCGAACCATCGTCTATAGTCGTCAAAATGCGCAGCTACTTAAGCCATTTTTCGGAGTCTACCTAGCGCCTCCGGTGGCATCATCAATTTGACAATCAAGAACATAAGTGCTATTATAAAGCAGAACATTCGTTCACTGAACAGGCTGCATTTCCCAAGGAGCAATCAAATGGCCAAGAAGAACAGCAAAGAACAAGTTCTTGAATCTACTATTCATAATCTAAACAAACGCTTTGGCGAAGGGGCTATCCTGCGCTTGGGCGAAGCGCACAGCATGGCCGTGGAGGTCATTCCCACTGGTTCGCTGCCCGTTGACATCGCTTTGGGCGTGGGGGGATTGCCCCGGGGCCGGGTCATTGAGATTTACGGGCCCGAATCCTCAGGTAAGACCACACTTTGCCTGCATGTCATTGCCGAGGCCCAAAAACGTAACGGCGTGGCCGCGTTCATCGATGTCGAACACGCCCTGGATCCCGCCTACGCCCGCAAAATCGGTGTCGATGTTGACAATCTTTACATCTCTCAGCCCGACACCGGGGAGCAGGCCCTGGAAATTGCCGAAGCCTTGGTGCGCTCGGGCGCCTTGGATGTGGTGGTCATTGATTCGGTAGCAGCGCTGGTGCCACGAGCCGAAATCGAAGGCGAAATGGGCGATTCGCACATGGGCTTGCAGGCCCGCTTGATGAGCCAGGCCTTGCGCAAACTTAGTGCGGTCATCAAGCAAACGGGAACCATCGTCATCTTCACCAATCAATTGCGCATGAAAATCGGTGTCATGTTTGGCAACCCCGAAACCACCACCGGTGGCATGGCATTGCGCTTTTATGCCTCGGTGCGGTTGGATATTCGTCGCATTCAATCGCTGAAAAGCAGTGGCGAGACCATTGGCAATCGCACTCGGGTAACAGTGCGCAAAAACAAAGTTGCGCCCCCCTTCCGCACCGCTGAATTCGATATCATGTTCAATGAAGGCATTTCGCAGGTGGGGGCGATTCTGGACTTGGGTGCCGAGATGGACATCATCGAAAAACGAGGCTCTTTCTACAGCTTCCAGGGTAAACGCTTGGCCCAGGGACGTGAGAACGCCAAGCAATTTCTGCGAGAAAATCCAGATATCGCCCGCACTATTGAATTGATGGTGCGTGAAAAAGCTGGGCTGCCCACCGACAACTTCCAGCCCGAAGCTGCCAAGGACACAAATGCCTAGCCATGGAAAGCTAATTTTCTGTCTACCTGCCGATGACATAACCACACGCGTCACGCGCAGCGGGGCTTGGAATTGGGACGGAAGACCGGGGAGGGGGGAGGGCTCAGCCGCGCGGGCCGCGGGGAGGCGGGTCTTTTGTGTTGGATTTGGAGATTCGGTGGGGATTGATGGCAGTTGATGGCGATTGAGCGGGCGCTTTGCCCCCCTCCCGACCTCCCCCCGTTTCGGCTGGGGCCTCACGGTGGGAGGAGCTGGCGATTGACTACGAAACACTGCCCGCGGATGGCTCCCTCCCCCGCGAGCGAACGTGCATGAGCGGGCGGGGGATGGCCGGGGAGGGGGCGACGATGGGCGGCTGCCCGATAGCCCGACCAGCCCCAGCGGGGCTTCGCAGCGGTAGCCCGTGGCTTCAGCCGCGGGCGTAGGCGGACACGTGAGGCGCGCACACGGGCGCATGATGTGCGCGCAAGCTGGCACAACCTTCAACCAGCAAACCTTGAACCTGAAATCCTAGACCCGCGGTCAACCCGCCGAG
>CAZMDD010000086.1:0-28604 GCA_964565065.1 uncultured Caldilineales bacterium
CTTTTTGCCCCACGCCCGATTTTGTGCTAGAATGCCGCAATCTTAACTTTGTCGCCGCATCTGCGGTGACCCCAACCCAATAATTCAACAATTCTTCTTATCCAGAGAGGCGGAGGGACCGGCCCGATGAAGCCTCGGCAACCAGGACGATTGCGTCCAGGTGCCAATGCCGGACAGATTTTTATTCTGGACGATGAGAGGATTGTCAGACCGCACCATCCTTTGACAGACCTCTCGCCCGGAGGTCTGTTTTTTATTGACCTGCGCGCGTTTTCGTTCGATACGTCCCTCTGGATTCTCAGGAGGCTTTTATGCAATCGGTAGTCATGGCACAGAAAACACCCGCTCCCAGCCGCAATGGCCACAAAGCTCATGCGCCCGACCCCGCGCTCGGGCCCGGCACGCGCATCATGCACGCAGGCGTGAGCCGCAACGAGACCTTTCACAGCCTGACCCCCCCCATCATCCAATCCGCGGCCTACACCTTTGCCAACACCGCTGACCTGGTTGCCTACAAAGAGCAAGGCGATGTGTTGACCCGGCAAGAATACGGGCGTTACGGCAATCCCACCACACGGGCGGTGGAAGCCCGCCTGGCAGCACTGGAAGGGGGCGAAGATGCGCTGCTGCTCAGCTCCGGCATGGCCGCCATTACCCTGCCCCTGCTACTGCTGTTGCAGCCCGGCGATCATCTCATCGTGGGAGATGACACCTACCATCGCACCCGAGTGTTTGTCAATGACTTTTTGCACCGCTACGGCGTGACCGCCACCACTGCGCCCGCCGGAAATTTGGCTGCCATCGAAGCTGCAATTCGCCCCAACACCCGCCTGATTCTGGCTGAAACCCCCACCAACCCCTTTTTGCGCTGTGTCGATTTGGCCGGATTGGCAAAAATCGCTCGCCCGCGCGGCATCCTCACCCTCATCGACAGCACCTTTGCCACACCCCTGAATCAGCAACCCCTGGCCCTGGGCATCGATTTGGTCATCCACAGCGTCACCAAATATCTGGCCGGGCACAACGACCTGCTGGCCGGAACCATCATTGGCAGCGCTGAACAGATTGCCGAACTACGCCAAAGCCACGCCCTCTTCGGCTCGGTCATCGACCCGGCGCAGGCGTATCAGATTAACCGCGGGCTGCAAACATTGGGATTACGAGTACAGCGCCAAAACGCCTCGGGCCTGGCTGTGGCCCGCTTCTTAGAGACGCATCCCAAAATCGGACGGGTGTGGTATCCGGGCCTAGCTTCGCACCCCGACCACGTGGTGGCCCGGCAGCAAATGTCAGGCTTTGGCGGCGTGGTCAGCTTTGAGATTGCGGGCGACGGGCCCGCGGCCTCCCGCTTTGTGGATGCGCTGCGTCTGGCCCGCATTGCCCCCTCACTGGGCGGCGTCGACACCCTGGTCATCCAGCCCGCGATTATGTCCTACTACGAGAACACGCCGGAAGCGCGCGCGGCCCTGGGCATCAGCGATGAGCTCATTCGCCTGGCCCTGGGCATCGAAGACACGGCAGACCTTATTGCAGACCTGGCTCAGGCATTGGAGAAGATATGAGCGCCTCGATGATGCCATCTGAACATCTGGCAGCATTGCGCATACTGCATGCGATGCTGGCCGGAACCGACATCGTGTGGGTATTGACCGGCAGCGCGGGCCTGGCCATCAAAGGCATTCCCCTCACGCCCCACGACATCGACATTCAGACCAACCGCGCGGGCGTAAACGAATTCGCCCGCATCTTTGCCGATAATTTGGTGCAAGCCCCCACCTTTTGGGAGAGTGAACACACGCAATCATGGGTCGCCAAATTCGACATCGCGGGCGTTGTGGTAGAGGTGATGGGGGATATGCGCCATCGGGATGAGGATGGCGGCTGGGACGATCCGCCCAACTTGGAAGCTGTGCGATTGTACATCCAGGTGGCCGAGATGCGCATCCCCACCCTTTCGCTGGAGTTCGAGGAGGACGCGTACCGCAGCATGGGACGGGCGGGCAAAGCGAATTTGATTTCGCAGTATTTGCGGGTTTGTTAAGCGGATGCGCACTTGAAACTTGAAAAAAGCGCTGTGCATCTTGGCGAACGGCAAAAACAGATTTGCCGCTATTGCAACCACAGATGGCACAGCTTTTCTTGAGCCTCTTTTTCCTTTTTCTTTGTGCCTTGGTGCCTTGGTGCTCTTGGTGGTGCGCTCCAGATCAACATTCATACGTCATGGTGGTCAATGTCCAATGAAATGCCGTGGTGATGATGATGCCCAAAAAGCAGCTCAGCTTGCTCGGCATCAAAGATGTAGGGGTCATCGTCATCGTTCATAATTTCAATCTCACCGGTCAGCATCAGGGGAACAGTAAAAACAACCTGGCCGCGTACAGTGAATTTATCGCAACTCAGCAAGGAAGGCGGGCCCGCGGGGAAGTTGGCGTCGAGTTGGTCGATGAATTTGTATTGGTAGGGGTCGAGATCACATACCACAGCCTTGCCCTGGCGCTGGGGATGCAGCACGACCCGGTAATCTTCGGTGAGGATGAACGCATCGGAGCGGACAGCCAACAGGTCATTGGTGGTTTTAACAGGCGAGAATCGGGCTCGGGGTACGCGTAGCGCCCGCGCGCCAGCAAAGATGGCAATGGCCGAGCCCATGGCTGTCTCGATTTGGTAAACCGCGGGCGAGGCGGGATCTCGGGGATTAAGCGTTTTGCTGTTGCGAATCATGGGCAGGCCCAGAATACCGTCGCGGGCGTCCAGCACCTGTTGCAACGATGGTAAATGTAACCACAAGCTATTGGTATTAAAATAGCGATGCCGGGCGATGTCCTGAAAAGCGGCCCGATCCTCTTGCGGGCATTGCGCTGATTCCCGCAGGATGAGCTGCCCATCAGCTTTGCGGCGGGCCAAATGCCCCCCTTTGCGATCGGCGGGCGTGCGATCAGCAACTTCCATCATAAAAGGTGCGCCCGTCTCGATAAAATGCCCCAAAATGGTGGTGTTCAGGGCTGCTCCCAGATTATCGGCATTAGAGATGAACGCGTAGATGTAGCCTCGGTCCAGCAATTTTTCTAGCATGCCACTGGTGGCCAGCGCGGTGTAAATATCGCCGTGGCCCGGCGGAGCCCATTCCAGCGCCCGATTTGCGGGCCATTCTGCCGGTTGCAGAGTAGCTTGTAAAATTTTTGGCGCTTTGTGCTGCACAAAATCCAAAGGCAACGTTTGACCCAGTTGGGGATAACGGGCCAGGTAGGCCAGAGAATCGGCGCGAGTATTGAAGCTATTCATCAGCACCAGAGGAATGTTGTGGTGCAGGGTGTGGCGGGCAATGATGTCGAGAAAGGTGAGCTCCCCCTTGACAGGCAGCAAGGCTTTGGCCTTTTGCAGCCCCATGCTGGTTCCCAAGCCACCATTTAACTTGATGAAGACCGTTTGCCCGAGATGTGCCTCGCCAACTTGGGCCAGGTCGGGCGAGAGCTGTTCTGCGTCGGGTAGGTTGCTAACGGGCTCCAGGTCTGCTTCGGAGATGAGCCCGGTGTCGCCCGCCACGAGCTGGGTGTAGTAATATCGAAAGGTGTCGATGAAGGCCTGCGGCAGCGATTCTGCCTGCATTCGGACCTGAAAGGGAGCAAATTGCTGTTCTGGTTGCATCATGGTTTGAGGTGAGTGATGAGAATGGAACGCCGCAGCGCTCGGCGGATTATTTTATCGATGGGTTACGGAATCCCAGAGTGCCATTGGTGATTCTGTAAACAACCAAAGCTGCCAACAAACTTACAATTGTGGCAATAAGGTAAATCTGCAAATTGAGTTCTGTTTGTGTGCCACCCTGAAAAGCGGATGCAAAGGTTTCATCGGTTAGCAGTGTCGAGGCCCAGAAATTATCGGCATTGTGCATGATGATGCCAGCCACCAACAAGCTGCCCCCGGTTTTGTTGTAAACCCAGGTCATCAGCGTGGCCAGGGCAATCTCGCCCAGCACATACACCGGCAGTAATTGCAGGCCAAGTTGTGCATGCAGTGTGCCCGATTGCAAGAAAAGTGGCAAATGCCACAAGCCCCACACTGTTCCCAGGATGATGCTGGCTGTGGCCGGGCCCCATTTGCCCTGAAGATGGGGCAGTGCAAAACCGCGCCAGCCAAATTCTTCGCCCATAGGCCCGCCGATGAGCGTCAGCGCAAAATAAATCGGAGCCATGTACCATCCCGACCGAAAGAATGCAAAGCTGGGCACTGTGCCCCCGAACATCAGATTGATGGCCAGGGCAATCAGCAGGAGTACTGCGCTCAATCCCAGCGCCACCAGCCACCACGATAACCCCACCCGCCACTTCAAAAAGCGCTGTCCCAAATCCTGCATCCCCTCCTTGCCCAGCGTTAAAGCAATAACCATGACACCGGCAAGAGATGGGCCAAAAACAAGAAATCCCGAGCCAGTGGTGTACCAGGGGAACCAGCTTATCAGAACAGATAGAAATACGAATAAAACAAAGGCATAACGCTTGGACAATGCTTGAAATGAAGAAATCATAGCCATTGGGCTCCTGTGGGTGGCAACGGGTAAGATTGCGCAATGATGAAAAGTTTGTTTGAGCAATGACGCAGGGCGGTTGTTTTGCTTTCTGTCGGAAAAGGAAGATGCCAGGAGATTTCTTTCATCTTACTTTTTAGGGGATTTGTTACTACTAAGGTAGCCCGGAAACCACGAAGACACGAAGCCACAAAGGCACGAAAAAAAGAAAAAGCTTTGAAATGCTTGGTGTTCTTAGTGTCTTTGTGCCTTTGTGGTGATTGAAGTCGGATACGTTAGTCGTTACGGGGATTTGCTGAATTTTCATGGCTAGCGCGCAATCATTCCTTAGGATACACCCACTCATCGAAAAGCTTATCCAGTTTGCACTGACATGCGGCCTCGGCAGTGGCCTTGAGGTCGGCGGTGGTGGCGATGCGCCACTTGAAGGTTTCGTAATAGGTTTTTTGAAATTTTTCAAAGGCTTTGTTGCCCATCTTTTTGCGCATTTCATCGAAGAAAAGGCCGCCGCGGCCATAGATGATGCCACCGTAGGTTGCTTCGGAGTAGGCGGATACGGGTAAATCCAAAGCGATGGCGGCATGGTCTACGTAATTCCAGCGCCTTCGTTGGTTTTCCAATTCTTGCTCAAAGCTGTCCGGGCCATAAATCTGGCCAAAATAGAGGGCGGTGTTGTATTGGGTCAGCGATTCATCCAGCCAGGGATGATGAATTTGATCATCGCCCACCACGCTATAAAACCACTGATGTCCGACTTCGTGAGCGGTGGCCACCTCGAAGAAGGGTTGCTCGGGGTCGTACAAGGTGAGCGCGATGGCAACGATGCCGGGGTACTCGATGCCGCCGGCCAGGGTGGGCGTGCCCACAACATCCATCTCGGTAAAGGGATAAATGCCATAAATGTCATTAAAGGTCGCCAGGGCATCTGCAGCGTAGCGCAGAGCCAGTTGGTTTTCTTGCGTTAGCTCCTCGGGCGCATAGGCGCGCACAGTGGTTTTGCCAACCTGATCTTCGATTATGGCGTAGCGCTGGCTGCTGGCCAGATAAAAATCGCGCATGGGCCCGGCCACGTATACCAGGGTTTCCCGTCCATTCTGCTCGCTGCGGCTAAGCTCATAGCCCGAGGCAGCAACGATTTGACCCGCGGGCAAGGTGACGCGTACCAAGTAGTAGGCGATGTCGCCGTAGGTCACATCGCCCTGACTGGCGGGGATTTCGGTGTACCAGCCTATGGTGTCATCGTAGGCCGGAATCATGGGATAGGCGTGAGCGTAGGCCAACACATCATCCATGTAGGCCAGCACTGCGTAGTTGTTGCCGGGCGTGGTGGGAACTGTCACCTGAAAAGTCATGGCGATGACGACTGAATCGCCTGGTGTCAGCGGCGCGGGCAGTGCTACGCGCAAAACGCTGTCTGACGCTTCTTGCAATGTTTTGGTGCCTTGACCATTGACCGCCACGGCATCTACTGTCATGCTGCCTCCCAGGATGTTGGGGAAAAGGCGAAAGATCACATCATTCAGCGTAACAGATTCGGTGTTGGTGTAGCGTACCTCTAACTGCCCCCGGACATGGGTCATGTCATCGGCGATGTCGAGAACCAGGTGATAGACGCTGGCCTGGGTCAATTGCGAAAGCGCGGCTTGCTCCGCAGGAATCAGGCCATGAGCAAAGAGGGTGTCGTCATCCCAGGGGATATCGAACAGTGTGGGCGCGGGCAAAGGCTCGGGCGCGGGCGCATGATGCGTGGGCGTGGCAACCGGTTCCGGCTGCGGTGTTTTTACAACAGGTTTAACGCAAGCGGCCAGCATCAGAAAAAGCAAAATGGGGGCTAAAAATTGTGAGACGCGCATCATAAGCTATCAAACATCCGTTTAGGGGCCAGCTTTTGGCGGAGTAACCGATGGAGTGCCTGCATTATAACGTGCAGAGCGGCATTGTCTCAAATGGTGGGCGTTACCCTGTATTGCGCTGGACGATTGTCGGTGGCTTGTGTTAGGATCATGCCATGACCACACTTTATCTTATCCGCCATGGTGAGACCGATGCCAATGTTTCGGGAATCTGGCAGGGCTCTACTGATAGTCCGCTGAACGCCCGCGGCTTGGCCCAGGCCCGCGCCATTGCCCAACGCGTGGCACGCGAGCAACTCCCCATCCAACACATTTACAGCAGCCCGCTACAACGGGCCCGACACACTGCCGAATACATTGCTCAAGCGCTGGGCGATGTGCCCATCACCCTGGATGCAGGTCTGGCTGAGTTTCATCTGGGGCAATGGGAGGGGCTGAGTTATGCGGAACTCAATGACGAGAAGCGTTTGTGGGCCCGCATGGATGAAGACCCCGATTTTGCCCCGCCAGGTGGAGAATCGCCACGGCAATTTGCCATGCGCCTGCTGCATAGTTTCCAAACCATCCTTCAAAAACATGAAGGGGAAACTGTGGCCGTTGTCGGGCATGGCGGGGCTTTGGCCACAGTGCTGGCGCTCATTGTCGAGCAGGATGCCTCGTTGTGGCGAGCGTATCAGATGCTGAACACAGCCCTGAGCAAATTGGTGTTTGATCCCAAGCCACGGTTGGTCTATTTCTCCGATATCTCGCATCTGGACGCCATCGGCAATCTGCAAAAATGGAAATAACCTTCATCGACACTCGAGTCAATCCTTATGAGCAATAATCTATTACTGATTTCGTGGAATGTCAACGGGGCCCGAGCGGTCTACAAAAAGGGCTTTATGGCGTGGTTTAATGACACACAGCCCGAGATTCTCTGCTTGCAGGAAACCAGAGCAGAGGCGCATCAGATTCCAGAGGAGATGCGTGCCCCCCAGGGCTATCATACTTTTTGGAATCATTCGTTACGCAAAAAGGGGTACAGCGGCACAGGGCTGCTCACCCGCCAGCAGCCGGACGAGGTTCTTTTTGGGCTGGGTGTTCCTGAATTCGACCAGGAGGGACGCACAATTATTGCCCATTATCCCGACTTTACGCTGGTCAATTGCTATTTTCCCAATGGCGGACGTGATCATCAACGGGTGCCGTTCAAGCTGGCGTTTTATCAGGCCTTTTTGGCCAGGATGGAGGAGATTCGGGCCCAGGGGCGGCCAGTGCTCTTTTGCGGTGATGTGAACACCGCTCATCGGGAGATTGATTTGGCACATCCGCGGGCGAATCGTAAAACCACCGGCTTTTTACCCGAGGAGCGAGCGTGGCTGGATGCGGTGATGGCTGCAGGCTATGTGGATACCTTCCGCCATTTTTATCCCCATCAAGCTGAAATGTACACCTGGTGGTCAGTTCCTTCTCGGGCTCGGGCCCGCAACGTGGGTTGGCGCATCGATTATTTTATTGCCTCCCCCGAGATTTTGCCGCGCATTACCAATGCCCACATTTTTACCGATGTCATGGGTAGCGATCATTGCCCGGTGGGGGTGACGTTGGCAAAATCGGCGTGATCCAGGTTATCAGGAATCGGGCGCACCGTTGCTGCGGGGTTCACCAGTAAGAATGGCAATGGTGCGGCGGGAGGCAAGGCCCTCTTCCTGGCTGATCATTTCATCCTGAAAACGATAATCCTGTTTGCGGATAAATTCATCGAGATGGGCAATGTGGGTTTGCCAGAGTGTGTTGTGCATCTGTTTCAGTGTTTGCTGCATTGGTTTGGGGGCCAGCAGCAAAGTTTGGGCCAGATGTTGCAGACACATCCCCCCGGCATTTTGCAGGTGCTCGGCCCAGGTTGCATCCCAGTGCTTCACCAAGTCGGTGATGGCCATGCGTTCGTGATTCCGCTCGAATTGGCACACCATGCACGATTGTTCATCGGGCGGGGCCACGCTGGCCACGTTTTTTTTGCCTATGCCAAATCGTGGACGTCGTGCGCGGGTCATGCCATCAATCTGGCGCAGGGCCTCTTTGAGCATGGCCTGTTCGATAATGGCCGCGCCCAGCTTGGCGCCCGGAAATGTCAGCATCTCTTGGCTATGAAAGGTGCAAAAACCCAACGATTGGGCCAGTTGCTGCCGCAGGCCGTAGTCATTGACACTTTCGTACAAAATGCCATCCATAAATTTCCGGCCCGTTTGGCGGCCATAATGACAAATGGGGCAGCCTGGCTGCGATTTCAGGATGGTTTCCAGGGCTTCGAGAATGACGTTGGGTTGGGGCATGTCAGGAATCCAGCATGACGCATTGGTGGGTGCTGCCATCAATTTTGATGGTCAGGGGGCGAGATATGCGAACGAGGCTGACAAAGGTGTCGGAATCGACAACTGAGAGGCTTTTTAACCATTCCCAGTCGATGCGCTCGCCATGGTTGCCCGAGATGTTGATGTAGCCGATGCCCTGGGTGGTGATGTTGTGGAAGAAGTGCGAGCCTTGCGAGGGATCGACCCGGAAATCGCCATAAACCGCTTCAATCATCACCTCCACACCGGAGATGTCGGCCCAGCGCACAGGAATGCCCAGCCATCGGTCAGAGGTGCCCCAGCGCCCGGGCCCGATGAGCAGGTAAGGGCGGCCCTCTTTGATGAGCCGGGCGTTCATGCGGCTGATTTCTGCGGCAATTTGCACCGTTTTGCTCACATCAAAATCTTCCGGGCGCACAAAGATGATGTCGCGGATTTCGCGATTGACGAAGTTGCCCAGGGCGTGCTGCGAGGTGCATCGGGCCCGCTGTTTTTCCTCTTCGCTGATGTCTACCGGGCCCAGCTCTGCGCGGGCGGTCATGGGACGCATCTGCAAAAAGGCGAACTCGGGGGGCTCCTTTTTGGAAAGTTTCAAATCAACAGAGAATTCCATTTCTACTGGTGTGCCCATGCCTGCCTGCCCCATGGCCAGCACATCGGCCAGGATGCCGGGTAGCGGGAATTGACGATATTTGAGCACATTGGCAAAGGTCAGCACGCGGTGCCCCTGAGCCATCACGGTATCGCGGATACGATTTTCCGCGGGCACAAAAGTGCTGGAAAGATATTGCACCACAGGCACATCCTGCACGCTGTTCACATCCAGCCGCACCAAATTTTCCGACTCCGAAATATCCAACGCATGGTAATCTTCACCCATTTTCAGGGCGTAGAAAAAGCGTTGGGCATTTTCCAAAATATCGGCCACCGAGGAGCGTTGCGGCAAGATGTTGGGGAATTTGGGACAAAAGCGCAGGGTGCGTTCCCCTTCCACCACAGCCCGCCCCAGCCCCAAAGCAATGGTGGCAATGCCATCTTCCGGCTGCATGCGAGCAAAGGGATAATAGTTGTGCGATTGCGCCACGCCCGAAATCGTGGGATAGTAATACTGCCCGTAACGCTCGCCTACCAGCCGCTGAATAATCACAGCCATGCGTTCATCCTCGATGCGACGACTGATGCGTCGGGAAAAAGCTTTGGGCCCGCGGAAATAAATTGACGCATAAACCAGCTTGATGGCATGAATCAGATGCTCCAGCCGCTTTTCGAGATTTTCCGACTCGTTGGGCAGCATGTAGGTGCGATAAAGTCCGGCGTAGGCCTGAAACTGCGCATCTTCCAGCAAACTGGATGAGCGCACAGCCAGCGGATATTTTACCTGCGAAAGATAGGCTCGCAGGTCATTTTCCACTGCTTTGGGAAAACGGCCCCACATAAAGCGTGCAGAAATATCCTGGTCATCCAAATCTTCTTCGGCAAGGTATCCCAGATGATTGGCCTCGATAAACTCATCGAAAACTTCGGTGGTAATCACCAGAGTCTGAGGAACATCCAGTTGCACCGGTGCATATTTGCGGACGAGATCCCGGTTATCGTTGAGCAACGAGAGGAAGAAAGCCAAACCGCGGGCCTTGCCACCCAGCGACCCCTGGCCAATTTTGAAAAAATCGGTCATCAAATCGAAATCATCGGCAGCAAAATCCACCACGATGCCCCGCTGCCGGGCCCGGCGCCGGGCATGAATCAGATCTACCAAAAAAGTACGTAGCGCCTCGACAGATTCAAAATCTTCCAGACGCAAATCACGCAGCTTCGAAGCCAGGATGGGCTCGGTGCGCGTGAAAAGCCAGCGAGAAAAATCATTGCGTCCGGCATGAAACGCCAGCGATTCAGCCGGAACCGTTTGCACGCCTCGCTCCAGGCTTCGCAAATCAGAGGCCTTGGCAACCTCGCGCCCATTGGGCATACGAAAAACAAAGCTGCCAAAGGCCAGGCTATGAATGAAAAAGGAATGAATTTCATCCTGCATCCGCGGCGAAGTTTTATCCAGAAACGCAGCCGAAAGCGCTTCGGCCCGAGCCTTGTTGGTGGGCTCAACACTGGTAAGAAGCAGAGGAATATCAAACCTGTTTTTGCGAATCTCGCTCAAAAAATCGATACCGGCATTAGGATCCAGCGTTTGCCCTCGCGGAAATTCCACATCGGAAATGACGCCCAGCACATAGGGCTCATACGCTTTGAAGAGCTTCATGGCCTCTTCATACGTTTCGGCCACCAAAAACTTAGGGCGGGCCCGCATGACCAGCAAACGATGCTCTTCATTGAGCTTGGCTTCCAGCACCTTGCGAGTTTGCCCCACCACCTCTTTGTATAGCAGTGGCAAGATGGTTGAGGTGTGCAGTGGCGAATTTTCGACAAACAAAATGACCCGCACACCGGCCAATTTCGTATCCACAATAGCATTGCGGCGATCTTCCTCACTTTTAACCACCGCAACCAGCAAATCGGTGTTTCCTGTCCACACGTAGGCCCGATCAATCAACCTTGCATCGCCAGAAACGCTCATTGCACCGGGATCCAGCGCCGTACTGTGCGAGATGAGCACCACCGGAATATCGGGACGCTTGCCTTTCACTGCCTTGGCAAAATCCAACGCATTCATATCGGCAATGCGCGGCATGGTGATGACCATGTCGTAGCGCTTGGCATCCAGCGCCTTCATGGCATCATCTGCCGTAGAAACCCAGGTAAGTTGCGGCGGATGGCTCAAATTCAATCCCCGGTACTCATTGATGATGCGCTCTGAAAGACGCCCATCCTCTTCCAGAATCCAGGCGTCATAAGGTGTAGACACCAACAAAATTCGCCGCACCTTCCAGGGCATCAATTCATGGTAAATCTTGAAATTTGACTCCAAATCACTGACAGCGGCAGTCAATTTTTGTAGATCTTTTGCTGTGTACGTCATAGTTGGATGAATCGGGTTGAAAAATAAAGAAGTGAGTCGGCAATCGCCATCGATTCCCGACATTTTTATGGTTGTCCTCAGGCCTTATTATGCACCATTCGCAGCGCTTTTGAAAGATACCCGGAGCTGTTGAGTGTGCGCGGTTTGTTGTTCGACAGACGCTTATGGTATAGTGCTGATGTAGCGTTCTATTCACCCCGTAGCGGCCGTGACGTTTTAACCGGCTTGCCACTTCAATCCTGTGTAGCGTGACAATGGTGTTTCGCTTGCTAATCCAAATCGTTCCCGGAATGATACATCCTGTGTCCAGGCTTCTTCGCGGGCATCGCTCAGTTATTGATTATGCACCCTGTCCCTTTGCGTAAGGTGACGGGTGTTTTCGCGTTTAGCAATCTCACAACACCACAGCTTGTAGCCCAGCCAGGCCGTTAGAGCTTGCTTGCATTACTCATTTTGCGCATCGCTAACTTTCCAAAACCAGTATGGTTGCAAAATATCATGCTTCCCCAAAATCATAAATTTAAGGAGATTAGACAAAATGGACCCCTTTCTGGAATACGTACAAGCTCGTGATCCAAATCAGCCTGAGTTCTTCGAGGCAGTGGCTGAAGTTTACGAAACCATCAAACCGGCGCTGGATCGTCATCCCGAATACAGGCAGGCCAAGATTTTAGAGCGCTTGGTCGAGCCGGAGCGCGTGATTATGTTCCGGGTTCCGTGGATGGATGATGCGGGCGAAGTCCACATTAACCGCGGCTTCCGGGTTCAGTTCAACAGTGCCATTGGCCCCTACAAAGGTGGCTTGCGCTTTCATCCCTCTGTCAATCTCAGTATTCTCAAATTTCTGGGTTTCGAGCAGGTCTTCAAAAATGCGCTGACTACGCTGCCCATGGGGGGCGGCAAAGGGGGCTCCGATTTCGACCCCAAAGGCAAATCTGATGCTGAAGTCATGCGCTTTTGCCAAAGTTTTATGATGGAGCTGTTCCGGCACATCGGCCCGGATACCGACGTGCCCGCGGGCGATATTGGTGTAGGTGCCCGGGAAATCGGCTATCTTTTTGGCATGTACAAAAAACTGCGCAATGAATTTACTGGCACACTCACAGGCAAGGGCATTAATTGGGGTGGCAGCATTTTGCGCCCGCAAGCCACCGGTTATGGCGTGGTTTACTTCTTGCAAGAGATGCTGAAAACAGTCAACGATACGCTGGAGGGTAAAACAATCACTATTTCGGGTTACGGCAATGTGGGAACTTATGTCATCGACAAGGTTAATGCGCTGGGCGGCAAGGTGGTCACCATTGGCGATGAATATGGCTATGCCTACGATCCCGATGGCATCAAGGGTGAAAAGCTTGACTTTGTTTCCACTTTGTGGACCGTTTATCGCAAATCGGCCAAAGCGTATGCCGACCGATTTAACTGCCAGTGGATTCCCAACAAACGCCCGTGGGAAGTCCCCTGCGACATTGCAATTCCCACCGCCTGCGAAAATGAAATCAATGGCGAAGCTGCAGAAACTTTGTATAAAAATGGTTGCAAGGTGATTGTCGAGGCCGCAAACATGCCCTCCACGCCCGACGCCATCGAAGTCTACAAAGAGAACGGCATGCTTTATGGCCCGGCCAAAGCGGCCAATGCCGGTGGTGTGGCTGTCTCAGGTCTGGAAATGTCGCAAAACAGCTTGCGGCTGCACTGGACCAGCGAAGAAGTCGACCAGCGTCTGCATCACATTATGAAAACCATCCATAGCAACGCCTGGCAAACCGCGGCTGCTTATGGCGCTCCGGGCGACCTGCAAATTGGCGCCAACATCGCCGGATTCGTCAAGGTGGCCAATGCCATGCTGGATCAAGGGCTGGTTTAGATGCCAACAGGCGCCTGATGCCCGAAAAGCGAGCAGCAGAAGGTTGATGAGCATTTGCCATGGCGCATTGCAAACAATACTCCGGGGGCAGGAGATCGACCTGTGCGGTCTTCGCCCTCGGACAGCGGGCCTCGTTGGCCCGAGGAGAGTCTCTCGATGACCAATCAATCGCTGGATGCACAATTTGAAGCAGCCGCCCGGGCTGTAACCCATTTACCTATCCGCCCCGATAACGATATGCTGCTCAAATTATATGCCTATTATAAACAAGCCAGCGCAGGCGATGTTACGGGCAAGCGACCCGGATTCACCGACTTTGCGGGGCGGGCCAAATATGACGCCTGGAAAAAACTCAGCGGTATGCCTGAAGAGATTGCCAAGAAGCGCTACATCAAACTGGTGCAACGTCTGCAGGGCAGCTAAAAAGTTGCTCACCGGCCTTTGCGGCTAAGTAGCTGTACATTTGCAGTTTGAGAAAAACGCTGTGCATCTCGGCCAACGGCGAAGATGGTATTGCAACCACTGATGGCACAGATGGCACAGATTTTTTGAATGTTTCTTTGTGCCTTGGTGGTGTGCTCTTGGTGGTGCACTCTGGGTAGCCATGAGCCGTCACATTTCAGCTTTCATAGCATCACCTGCTTAATTGCTGGGGATTGTTGCACAAGATTGGGGAAAATAACCCAAGTTTTATCCCAAATAACCCAAATTTATCCCAAGTGGACTTGGTAAAAGCGCTATTGGGTTTTTCGTGAGCGAATGCACATGGGTAGGGAGGGCTCACTGGGTGAGGCCGAAGTTAATCTCATTGCTTTGGTTGGCGCGGGTGCGTACCTGGCGCATGGGGGGCAGCTCGAAGGTGTCGTCGGCATCGATGATTTCGATTTGGTAGTCGTTGGGGGGCATGTTGATGAAGGCAAAGCGCCCGTCCTGGCCCGTTATCATGCTGAGCAGGGTTTCGCCGTGGGCATCTTTGAGGGTGACGCGTGTGCCCGGCAGCACGGTCTCGTTGGCGTCGGGCTGCTGGTTGCCGTTGGCATCATGCCAGATGAGTCCGAAGATGATGCTGCGGCCCGCTGCAGGTGTGGGCAGTGGGCGGCGCGGTGGAAAGCGTGTCAGGGCGGCGCTGTTGTCGCTGTGGGCTGGTTCGGGCGTGGCTGTGGGCGCATTATGCGTAGGCGTGGCTGTGGGTGCGGGCGTGCGTGCGGGCTCAGATGTTGCGGTGGGGGGAGCGGGGGTAACATCTGCCGAAACCTGGCTTACCAGATTGATCAAACCTGCCACAAATGTATCAAAGCGTTCTGCGGTTTTGGCAAAGTCGCGCATCTCCTTTTGCACAGTTTCCAGCGTTGTAGTCATCTCGCCAACTTGCTGATTGATGGTTGTTTGCGTTGTTTGCATTTTTTCGAGCTGCCGGGAGGTTTTCGTGTGCTCTTGTTCCAGCAGACCTGTGCGGGCTTGCAGGTCGTCCAGGCTCTGGCTGTATTGCTCCAGCGTTTCATTCAAGGCTTGGGCCCGGGCTTCCAGTGTTGCCACCCGTTGTTGTTGCTCCTGAATTTGCTGCTCCAGTTGCGTTTGCTCTGCCTGCATGTTCTCTTGCCGTAGAATCACGAAGTTAGCTTTTTCTTCCTGGTTCAGGTGCAGACTGCCGTTGATGCTCAGCAAGATGGCCAGGGCCAGGACTGCGCCCAGGATGGCGCTGAGCAGAGTCAGCAAAACATTGCGCAGGCAGCCCGCTGTTTTGCGGTCAGAGGTGGGCGCGGCGGGTTGCGACGGGGGTGGTTCCGGCGCATTCTCTTCTGTGGGGAGCGCCGCAAAGGTGGTGTTCATTTCGCCAACCAGAATGTCGTTATCAGTGGGGTTGTCGCTCATGCGGGCCTCCTGAGGGGGAGATTGAGGATTTAGTCGGGGCTGCGATTTTATTTTTCTTGCGGCAGTCGCCCGATGGCGGCGCTTTTTGCCCCAGTCAATTGCATAAAGTCTTTGGGGGCCAGAATGACCTGCATTCCTCGCACGCCAGCGCTCATGGCGATGCGCTGAAAGTTGGCTGCACTGACATCTACGAATATCTGAAAGCCTTTGTTGATGAGGGCCAGGCTGCTGATGCCACCTTTTTTGAGCCCGGTCATTTTCTCGGCTCGGGCCAGCGGGGCCATTTGCACTTTTTTAACGCCCGCGGCCCGGGCCAGCGCTTTCAAATCCAGTTCGGTATTGGCGGGCAATACCGCCAGTATCGGCTTGCCCGCATCTGGTAATGTGACCAGGGTCTTGAAAACTTGCTCAGGAGGCAAGCCGATGGCTTGGGCTACCTCGGGGGCTGAAACAAAGATGTCGGGATCATAAACACTGGTGGTGACGCTCAGTTTTTTGCTTTCCAACAAGCGAAGGACAAGATTTTTAGAGGGTTTCTTTTTTTTAGCCATGAGCTGAATGCTTTCAGTACATTGTATCAGGCATCGTTGTTCACGGCAATGCCAAAGGTTTGCAGGCGTTCGCGCACTGCGTAGCTGCCGGTGATGATGATGAGTGCCGGGCCTGCCAAGATGAGGGGCAGGATGATGCCAAAGCTGAGTAAAAGAATGATGAGGGCATAGAGGAAGATGATAACTGTGTAACCGGGGGAGGCTAAAAAGGTTAGGGCGGCGTTTTTGTAGGCCAGTTTGAGTGATCGCGTGCTTTGTTCCAGATAGAAGGGAATGACATAAAGTTGCGTCATGGCCCAAAACAGACCAATGAAGAGGAAGACAGATACCAGGATGATGGACCAGGCGCGTCCCATGCGCCAATAAAAGATGATGTTGACGCTAATCACAATGCCCACCACTACATTGCTGAGCATCCATAGCCAGCTCACCATAAAATGTTTTTTTGCGGCCCGAAACAGCTCGATGGTTCCCTGACTGCGCCCGTGCGCCAGTTCGTAGCCGATTTCGTAGAGTCCGAACAGCATGGGCGGGCCAAAAATCAGAGTCATCCAGGAGATGGAAGCGAAGAAGTTCAGAATGAAGAGATTGAACCAGTCGTCATACCAGGTTTTTATGGCTTGCCAGATGACTGCCAGAGAAGCGGGCGTGCGGGTGGAAGCATTTGTTGTCATGTGAATTTGGGTGGTGAGTCGATGTGTTGATTGTTAGCGTTTATTGCCTCATGGCTTTGAAGGCGTTGATGAGGGCATTGGTAGAGCTATCGTGGGAGGTGATGGGCTCATCGTCTGCCAGCTCAGGCAAAATTGCTTTGGCCAGCACTTTGCCCAGCTCCACCCCCATCTGATCAAAGGAGTTGATGTTCCAGATAACGCCCTGGGTAAAAATTTTGTGTTCGTATAGCGCAATGAGCGAGCCCAGCGTGCGGGGTGTGAGTTTTTTGAATAAGATGCTGTTGGTGGGGCGATTGCCGGGGAAGGTTTTGGCGGGAGTTAGTAATGCGATTTGCTCGGGCGGCAAGCCTCGGGATGTCAATTCCTGACGCACCTCTTCGCTGCTTTTGCCTTTCATAAGTGCTTCTGGTTGGGCCAGGAAGTTGGCTATGAGCATGGCATGATGCTGTCCTACCGGGTGGTGGCTTTGGGCCGGAGCCAAAAAATCTGCGGGAATGAGTTTGGTTCCCTGATGAATGAGTTGGTAGAAGGCGTGTTGTCCGTTGGTTCCCGGTTGTCCCCAGATGACGGGCCCGGTCTCGTAATCGACCCACTGGCCCGATCGTGTCACGCTTTTACCATTGCTTTCCATATCGCCCTGCTGGAAATACATGGGAAAATACTGCATGCTTTGGTCGTAGGGCAGGATGGCGTGGGTTTCAGCTTTGAAGAAATTATTATACCAAATACCCAGCAACGCCATGATGACGGGGATGTTTTGAGCGAAGGGGGCGGTGCGAAAATGTTCATCGACCACGTGCGCACCCGTTAGCAGTGCCTCAAAGTGAGAAAAGCCCACAGCCAGGGCAATAGAAAGACCAATGGCTGACCACAACGAGTAGCGCCCGCCAACCCAATCCCAAAATGGGAACATGTTGGCCGGGTCGATGCCAAAGGCGATGACCCCTGCGCGGTGGGTAGACATTGCGACAAAGTGTCGGGCAATGGCAGTTTCATCTTTGGCGGCCTCTAGCAACCACGCCCGGGCCGTGTGCGCATTGCTCATAGTTTCTTGGGTGGTAAAAGTTTTGGAAGCGATGAGGAAGAGCGTGGTTTCGGGATGACATCGGGCCAGGGTTTCGCTGATGTCTGTAGCATCTACATTGGAAACGAAATGAAAGCGCATTTGCGGATGTATGTAGGGCGTTAGCGCCCGCACCACCATCTTCGGGCCCAGATCGGAACCTCCAATGCCAATGTTTACCACATCGGTGATGCGCTTGCCTGTAAAGCCCCGCCACTGGCCCGAGCGCACCAGTTGGCTGAATGTGCGCATGCGGGCCAATACCGCATTCACCTGGGGCATCACATCGATGCCATCCACCCTGATGGGGCGATTGGTGCGGTTGCGCAAGGCGATGTGCAACACCGCCCGCTGCTCGGTAACGTTGATTTTCTGGCCCGAGAACATGGCCGCAATAGCATCGTCCAGGCGGGCCTGATGTGCCAAATCCAACAACAGCGCCAAGGTTTTCTCGGTGATGCGATTTTTGGCGAAATCAAAGAGGATGTCCTCGAATTGCAACGAAAATTTCTGGAAGCGTTGAGGGTCTGCGGCAAAGAGGTCGCGCATGTGCACCGATTGCATCTGCCGAAAGTGCGCTTGCAGAGCTTGCCACGCGGGCAATTGTGTCGGGGAGGGCATGATGGAAAATCCTGAACAAGGAGGGTAAATTGTGAAAAAGGGTTACTAGCAAGGTAGCCCGGCTGGAAACCACGAAGACACGAAGCCACAAAGGCACGAAGAAAAGAAAAAGCTTTGAAATTCTTGGTGTTCTTAGTGTCTTTGTGCCTTTGTGGTGATTGAAGTCGGGTACGTTAGTCGTTACGAAAAAGGAAGCAACTATTCACGTTTCCTGATTAGCCACGAAGGACACGAAGAAAGAACGCTTCGTCATCTTCGAGCCTTCGTGGCAATGGATTGAAGAGAACTACCTGTATGGTTACAAAAAGAAAAACGGACGCAGGTCCATCACAAGTATGAACCCAAGTCCGTTTTCAGTCAAGATTGTACTTGTTGCGTTGTGGTTAAGTAGCTGCGCATCTCGCCAGCGGCGAAAATGGATTCGGCGCCATGGCAACCACAGATGGCGTTACGACTAAGGTAGCCCGGCTAGAAACCACTAAGACACGAAGCCACAAAGGCACAAAGAAAGAAAAAGTTTTGAAATGCTTGGTGTTCTTAGTGGTGCACTCTGAGTAGCGATGAACCATTACATTTCAACTTTCATAGCATCAACTACTTAAATACCCAGATAAGCCTCCTTGATCTTTGGGTTATCCATCAACTCGTCAGAGGGCCCCGACATGACAATGCGTCCGACATCCAGCACATAGGCCCGGTCGGCCTGCTCCAGGGCCAGGAAGACATCCTGCTCCACAATCAGCACGGTCATACCGCGGCCGATGACAGCTTCCAGCGCATCGTAGATGTTTTCTACCACCAGCGGTGCCAGCCCTAACGAAAGCTCGTCGATGAGCAGTAGTTTGGGGTCAGCCATCAGACCGCGGGCCACTGCGCACATCTGCTGCTCGCCGCCCGACAGGCTACCGGCAGCCTGTCCCGCACGTTCGGCCATGCGCGGGAACAATGACATAACAAAATCGTAATCTTCTTTGATTTTGACTTTGTCTGTGCGCAAATAGGCCCCCATCATAATGTTTTCTTTGACGGTCATGCCTGCGAAAAGATGGCGTCCCTGTGGAACTTGGCCCACTCCCAGGCGCAAAACTTCGTCCGCGGGCAATCCGGCCATCTCTTTACCCATAAATTCGATGCTGCCTGATTTGGGTTTGAGCAAACCGGAAATGGTATAAAGCAAGGTACTTTTGCCCGCGCCGTTAGAGCCAATCAGCGCCACCACTTCTGATTCGTGAACTTCAAGATTCACATCCCACAGGACTTGCACTTCGCCGTAAGCGACATTCAAATTCTTGATTTTTAGCATCAAACGCCTCCGATCATTGCTGCGATGAGAATTGGCGGGCGAAGCGCTTGACAAATTTCTCGCCAAGATAAGCTTCGATAACCCGGGGATTGTTCAGGACTTCCTGCGGCTTGCCTTGAGCCAATTCCTTGCCGAAATTCAGCACAAAGACCCGTTCGGTAATGCCCACAATGGCCTTCATCACGTGCTCGATGACCAGTAGGGTAACGCCCCGTTTGTTCACCTCTTGCACCAATGCCATGGCGGCATCAATCTCTTTGGTGTTCAAGCCGGCCATCACCTCATCCAAAAAGAGCAGCTCCGGGTCCATGGCCAGCGATTTAGCCAGCTCCAGGCGTTTGAGGTAGGGCAGCGTCAGCTCATCGGCATGTTTATCTCGCAGATGTGCCATGCCCACGAACTCGATGACTTCATCCACATGCTCCAACGCTTCGCGGGCGCTGCGGGTTTGGCCTTTGTGCCCGAACATTGCCCCCACCGCCACATTCTCGCGTACGGTCATACCACGAAAGGGTTTGACGATCTGGAATGTGCGTGAAAGGCCCAGCCTGCCCACCCGAAAAGAGGGCCAGCCGGTAATCTCTTTGCCCTTGTAAAACACCTTGCCTTTGGTAATGGGCAACATGCCTGTGATGATGTTGACAAAAGTGGTTTTACCAGCGCCATTCGGGCCAATTAGCCCCAAAATTTCGCCCTGGTAAATCTTCATATCGACATTATCGACCGCAGCCAAACCGCCAAACTGTTTGGTCGCACCTTTGGTTTCTAGAAGAATCGTTTTTTCCATAGCTATACCCTGTATGTCCGAATGTTTTCCAGCAGCGTATCCAGCGTTAATTTCTTGCGCCCGCTGATAAAGTCCATCAGGCCCTTGGGTGTAAACACCATCACCAGGATGATGATTGTACCCAGAATCGACGCGTGAAGCTGTCCGACATGAAGATAGAAAACCAGCAAGGTAATCAAAATATAGTACAAGAAGGCGCCGATGAATGGCCCGAAGATGGTGCCCGTGCCACCCAGCACCGCGGCCAAAATCATTTGCAACGTGTAATCAATCTTGAAAACCTCTTCTGCCAGCACAAATGTCTTCCAATAGGCATGAATGCCACCAGCCAGGCCCGCCATCAGCGCACTGAGTGCAAAAGCCAGAACTTTGGCCCAGGTAGTGTTAATGCCCATCATGTTGGCGGCATCCTCATCTTCTCGGATGGCCACCCAACTGTAACCCAGTTTTTGTTGCAAGATAATCCAGGTGAGCAGCAAGCCGCCCAGGGCCAGAATAAGCGCCGTGTAGTAGAAAAACTGGCCGCTCCACTGGATGGGGCGGAAGAAAGGCAGGGTGATGCCCGCTGCGCCACCGGTGAAACTGGTCCAGCTATCAGCGATCTCGCCCATGGCTGTGGCCACAGCTACTGTAGCAATTGCAAAATAATGTCCCTTTAGGCGTAACAAAGGCAAGCCGATGAGAATAGCAAACAGCATGGCGGCCACTGCGCCAATGAGCAGTGACGGAAAGAAGCTCAGGCCCAGTTTTGTCATGCTCAGGCCCGTGCCATAAGCACCAAAACCAAAAAAGGCCACATTGCCAAAGGCTGCATAACCGGTGTAACCGCCAATAAAATTCCAGCCGATAGCCATGGCAGACAACAATAAAATGAGCGTAATAGTATTTAACCAAAAGCCGCTGGCAAAGGGCAACAACGGAAAGATGATCAGAAAAACCATGAAGAGTGCCAAAATTCCCAGCAGCACCCCCTGACGACCCTTGAACAGGCCATCCAGTGGTGTTAATTTGATCGGGGCTTTTTTCTTATTAGACATGATCGATTAGCTCCTCGATTTAATGATAGAACGCTTTGCCCGCAATGCCACTGGGGCGGACGATGAGAACCAGCACCAGAACCAGCAGGGCAATGGCATCCTTCATGCTGGGAGCCCAAATGCCGCTGAAGACTTCGATAAAGGCAAAAACGACAGCCCCCATCATCACGCCAGGAATACTGCCCAGGCCGCCCAGCACGCAAATAACAAAGGCCCGCAAGGTGTAAGCACCTCCTACCGTGGGGTCGAAGGGAAAGCTGATGCTAATGAGCGAGCCTGCAGCAGCAGCCAGCGCTGTGCCCAAGCCATAAGTCAGAGCGTAGGTGTGCGGGATGCGTACCCCCTGCAACTGGGCCGCATCAATATCCATGCCTGTGGCCCGAATGGCATTGCCCGTTTTGGTATACGCCATAAAAACGTGTAGCAGGCCTGTTAAGATGAGCGAAATTGCAAATGCTGCCAGGCGCACGTAAGGAATTTGGACATTTCCCAGGGTAAACCCCATGCCTGCATAGGCGGGCGTCACCGAGCGTAAATCCCCTTTCCAGAAATTTGTTGCAAGATTAATGATGATAATTTCCAGAGCAAACGTTAGCAAAAAGGTAACCAGCAACGGGGCACGAATGACCATGTTGATAAGATAACGTTGTACCAGATATCCCACCACAAACATCAGGCCCATGGAAATAGGGAGCGATAAGAACGGATCGATGCCGTAAAGCGTAAAGAGCCAATAAGTGGTGTAAGCCCCGACCATCAAAAATGCGCCATGAGCCAGATTGATAATGTTGAGAATGCCCCAGACAATAGAAAACCCAATGGCAACCAGGGCCAGAGTTCCACTCAACAATAAGGCATTTACGACGCCCTGCGTCAGTTGTAACGACTCCATGAATTTATACTCCTTTGGTATGGAACGTTTTGCGTAAAGTCGAGGTAACTATAAAGGTCGTCACCTTCAATTTTTCGCTCTGAAAGCTCGAAGGTGACGGAATCTGTACAGCTCTCTGTCTCCTTTTGGTCGCAAAGATACGAAGAAAGGACAGGTACAAAGCGTTTCTTCGTATCCTTCGTGGTAAACCAGAGAACGTGAATAGTTACAAGTCGAGAAATAAAACAGGGGTATCCGGCACAATGCGTACCAGACACCCCCGTATTCATCAGAGCTTAACGATCGCCCCAGGCAGGAGCAGGGAAGAGGAAGTCTTTGACCGCCGCTTCTTTGGGCCAAACCGTGTAGAGCCCACCGTCGGTGTAGTTTTGCATGACGGCCATAGGTTTGTACACATTCATGCCTTGCTCATTGAACTTGAGTTTACCATAGAAGGAATCGTAATCCAGTGCGGCAATGGCATCGCGCACCTTGTCTTTATCCAACGAACCCGCAGCTTCGATAGCTTTTTGGTAGACAATCAGTGCCGCAGCCGATTCAGCAGCCTGGTACGGAGGTGTTTCGTTGTATTTGGCTTTGTACAGCTCGGTGAATTTTTGCGGTGTGCCAAACACATCGTCGGTCTTGAACTTCATTTCAGGTGTCCACTGCGCAGCGCCCAGCACGTAATCGGCATCTTTGCCCAGCGCTTTTCGGAATTCACCCGAGGTCGGGCCTACGCTAAAACCGAACACCTTGGGCGAAAGTCCCAGATCCTTGGCTTGTTTCATGATGAGAATCGTATCCTGCAAGTGGCCTGCACCCAGCACGATGTCGGGGTTTTTGGATTTCATGGCGGTAATCAGCGATGAAACATCTTTGGCAGCTTTGGCATATTTTTCAAAGTAGACAACTTCCAGGCCCTTTTCTTCGGCGTAATCTTTAGCGCCCTGGGCAACTTCCAGTGCAAAAGCGCCATTTTCGATGACGATGGCAACTGTCTTCAGGCCGGGGTCTTTATCCAGGGACATATCGATAATGCCACGCAGATAGTTGGGGGCAGGCGAGAGCACCGCGAAGGAGTATTTGAAGCCGCGATTGAAAATTTTGGTTGCAGCACCATTGGCCTCGACCATGGGAACTTGATATTTCTCGGCAATGGCGGTGGTGGCAAAGGTGTTTCCTGAACCATACGGCCCCAGCAAGAATTGCACTTTATCTTCGGTAATCAGCTTCTCGACCAACTGTGCACTACGATCGGCATTACTTTCATCATCGTAAATCTTCAATTCGGTGAGGCATTTTTTATCCCCAAAAGCAATGCCGCCCTTTTTGTTGATTTCTTCAACATACAGCTCATAACCATTCTTAACATATTCGCCTTCTTTAGCATATTTGCCAGTTAGCGAAACAGCCGCGCCAAAGGTAATCTTGCAATCTTTGCCGCCGTCAGCAGCTTTTTCGCTTTTTGCTCCGCCGCATGCAGTGAGTGCCAGGGCAGCAATCAGCAAAACAGCCAGTACGATAAGTAACTTTTTCGACATCTTTCAGCTCCTCTTGAATAAAAGTGAATAGGGTGGAAAGTTCTGAGTTCATGGACTGCTTGAAAAACGTGCAAAATGGGAGATCGGCACCTCCTGTAAGCAAGATAGTACATGAAGTTTGTATCAGACTATTCAGGCCCAAAACTGGGCCCGACGAGAACGACTTTTATTACTACAAAGATTTTCAGTGGATCTTTGGATAGTTTTTTCGTAACGACTAACGTACCCGACTTCAATCACCACAAAGACACTAAGAACAGCAAGAATTTCAAACCTTTTTCTTTCTTTGTGCCTTTGTGGCTTCGTGTCTTAGTGGTTTCTAGCCGGGCTACCTTAGTCGTAACGTTTTTTCTGACCGACGGCCAAAATAACCGTGGCAGATGCTTTGGAGCTGATTTGCGCAGGCGGGACTTCATCATTGAAGGCGCATGCTCACAATTGTGCGTATTCATTTTTATACCAGTTTTTTCCGAAATCAGCAAAAAAGGATGCACCGTGCACGCGCTGTGCGTTAAGTCGCTGCACATTTGAAGTTTGAGAAAAGTGCCTGGGCATTTTGACAAACAGGGATGAAAATTGACGATGATTCGCAGTGTTATCAATCAAGAGACAGCTTTGCTTTTTTGAAAAAAGGTGTCGGGCAAAAATAAAGCTGGCAGCTATTGGCTCATCGTTTCATGGAGATGCCATGAGAAATGAGTAGCTGCCAGCTTAGTGTGTAGGGCGGGTGGGACTCGAACCCACAAGAGCCTGCGCCCGGCGGATTTTAAGTCCGCTGCGTCTGCCAATTCCGCCACCGCCCCAAATGGATGGCTCATCAGGTCTTCGATTGAGATTTCGGCGATGAATCAGGTCAATATCCTGAGTCCAGGGTGATGAAAAAAACGCCAGGGAATCCCGGCGTTGTTAAAGAGGCGACGGCGGGATTCGAACCCGCGATGAAGGTTTTGCAGACCTCTGCCTTAACCACTTGGCCACGTCGCCATGCCGATGACTAAGTTCATGCTGGATGAACCGAAGTGCGTCGGGAGTCACATTTTACGCTATTTGGGCGTGACTTGTCAAAATAGGCCACCGCAGGGCAGAGGGAAGTTTTGCTGTGGCCAATGCCGGTGCGGTGCCTGTGGCAGCCATCCACATTGCAGACGACTGCCACAGGATGCATGTTCTTATTGCGTTGGCGGCTGTTCTGGCTGAAGTTGCGGAGCCAGGCTGCGGATGATGCCCAGTAGGTCGGCGGGCAAGGGAGGAATCATGTCCGCGGTTAGCGATTTTTCGATGTCCGCGGCATCCACCTGCGCGCTGAGCCAATCGTTGAATGCTTTTTGGCGGCGGGTTTTTAGTTCATCTTCGCCCACAGGATGCTCGGCATCTTTTTCTTCGACAAGAATGAGGGCATAGCCATCGGCCAGTTTGACCGGGTCGCTGAGTTCACCCGCTTTTAGAGCAAAGGCGACGTTGTCAAAGGCTTCACCCTTTTCGCCCTTGAACAGCCAGCCCAAGTCGCCTCCCTTTTCGGCAGTGGCGGTATCGGTGGAGTTTTCTTTGGCGATGGTGGCAAAGTCTTCACCCGCCTCGATACGGGCTTTGAGCGCTTCGAGGGTTTTCAGCGCATCGGCATCAGCTTTGTCGATGGCTTCTTGGTCGGGCGAGCGATCGACGCGGGCCAGGATGTGGCGGGCACAGACCTGTTCTTCTTCTGGCTTGGTGTCGTAGACCTGAATAAGGTGGTAGCCGAAATCTGTTTTGATGGGCTGACTGACTTCATCTTTTGCCAGGCTGAAGGCTGCTTCTTCAAATTCGGGAACCATTCGGCCCTTACCAAAGCAGCCCAGGTCGCCACCATTGGCGCCGCTGCCCGGATCTTCGGAGACCTCTTTGGCTACAGCAGCAAAATCTTCGCCGCCGTCGACGATTCGGGCCCGGGCATCGGTGATTTTCTTCAGCGCATCTGCTTCTCGTTTAACCAGAGGCACTTCCGGTTCCGGCTTGATGACGATGTAGCGGGCCTTGATGGCTTCTTCTGTGGTAACGTAATTCAAATCGACCGTCTCGGCCAGTTTTTCGCGCATGAGCGACGTGGCAAAGATGTCACGGAATTCAGCTTCGGAGAGGCTGCCTTTAGTGACGAGCCCCTGGGTGTATTCTTTGTAGCGTTGGTTGAAGTCTTCTTCGGTCATGGCGGGCGCAGTGTTGGTCATGGTGTCAGATGTTTCGGCACTGGCTTTTTCTGCCTCGCGGTCATAGCCAAATTGTCGCTCAATTTCAGCCTGAACAGCTTCGGGAGTGATGTTAATCCCATTTTTTGCTGCTAATTGATGCACCAACAACTCTTCGGCCATTTTATCGATGGTGGTGTCGGCCAGTTGTTCAGGATTTTTCAACTGTTCGTAAAGGGGCTGAATGGTAGAAAGAAATGGATTGGGCCCGCCATTGGAGAATTGTTCCCCAAACTGAAGATATTGGTTGATTTGGGCTACCAGATTGTCTTGTTCGAACCGAAGTCTGCTTTTGAAGGCTTCTTGCGAGATTTTTTCGCCGTTGACTGTGGCAACAGGTTTATTGGGCTTGATGACATATTCATTGATGGCACCAACAGCAATCAGCAAGATTACCAGACCCAGCACAATGCCTAATCCCAGATAAATGCGACGCTGGAGTTCTTGCTCGCGGCGACGGCGGCTGGCATAACGCCGGGGTTGCTCGTGAGTTCGCTCTGTTGTTCTTTTCTCTTTGCTTTTTTTGGCCATAGCTTTGCCTCGTGGTTGGGGTTAAAACAAAGCAAGGCACAGGATTGCAGCTCCTATGCCTCGCTTGAGTGTCGATAATCAGAGATGATTGCGCACAATCATCGTGTTGTTCCTGCCCGATAGTCAGAGGTCAGGAGCCGAAGCGCCGGATGTGATCTGCGGTGTAGGGCAGCAAAGCCAGGAAGCGGGCCCGCTTGATGGCAATGGCCAGGCGACGCTGGTGCTTGGCGCAAACACCGGTGCGGCGGCGGCTCAACATTTTGCCATAGGGGCTGATGTAGGGCAGCAGGAGTTCCGGTTTTTTGTAATCGATGTAGTCGATCTTTTCGACACAGAACTGGCACACCTTGGCCCGACGCATACGGGACTGGCGTCCACGGGGGGCGGGGCGGGAGCGTTGCGGCGCATAGGCGCGGCGGGCGGGTGCGGCGGCTTTTTGTTCAGACTGTTGCGCTGCGGCAGCAGGTGCTTCTTTGGCGATAGGGTTGGTGGTTTCTTCTGCCATCTTAAAAATTACCTCTTTATTCAGATCAACGCCAAAAGGACGTTGTTTTGTGTAAGTTATCGTTACGACTTATCGTGAGTTGGGGATTTTAGAAGGGCAAATCAGGTCCGACCTCGACATCTGCCAGGGAATCAGACTCGGAACGATGCCCGTAAGAACGTTGATCCAGAATCAGCATCTCGTTGGCCACAAGCTCAGAACGATAATGGCGACAGCCTTTGTCATCTTCCCAGCTTCGGGATTGCAAATGCCCCTCTACAAAGACGCGGGAGCCTTTGCGCAGGAACTGGTTACAAATTTCAGCCAGATTGTTCCAGGCTACCACGTTAAACCATTCAGTTGCCTCGCGGCGGTCGCCATCGGATGTTACCCAGGTGCGACTGGTGGCAACGCTAAAAGTGGTGACAGGCTTGCCGCTGGAAGTGTATCGCATCTCGGGGTCTCGTCCGAGGTTACCGATAATTATGACTTTATTCAAACTTTTGGCCATCGCGTCCGTCCTTTGCGGAGTCGCTTGCAGATGCGTAGATTACGGAAGTAGGCTGATTAGCGATCCTGTTTGCGAATAATCATCTGGCGAATGATGTCTTCGCTAATGCCCATCGCCCGAGTCAGCTCTTTGAGTTTCGAGCCGTCCATTTTATAATCGAACTGAATGTAGGTTGCTTCAGTTTGTTTCTGGATGGGATAGGTTAGTTTTCGCCGTCCCCAGGGAATCACCTGGATGTCTTCGCCGCCCAGGGCGCCAATGCGTTCTTGCAGCCATTGCGAGGCTTTCTCGACACCCTCTTCGTCCAAATTGGCGCTGAAGAGTGTCACCATTTCATACTCGGTCATAGAATTGTCTCCTTTTCTATGGATTGAACAGTCAGTGGTCAACTTCGTCAGAAGGGCCAATGACAGAAAAGATTGATGAGGTCATGTAAACCTCGTTTGATTGTGATAACCGAGCAATTATGCCACAAGTGGTGTGGCTCTTACAAATTTCCCTCCGTGCGCGGCTCAAGTTTGCTGGTTGGATGTTGGGGATTGTACGTTCGCTCGCGGGGGCGGGAGCCATCCGCAGGCAACGTTTCGCAGTCAATCGCCAGCTCCTCCATCAAAAAAACGTGTCCAGGCGAGTCTGCGACTCGGCGGGTTGAACGCCCGCCCGCTCATTTTCCATCGCCCGCGGGGGCGGGAGCCATCCGCGGGCAGCGTTTCGCAGTCAATCGTCAGCTCCTCCGTCAAAAAAACGCGACCAGGCGAGTCTGCGACTCGGCGGGTTGACCGCCCGCCCGCTCATTTTCCATCGCCCGCGGGGGCGGGAGCCATCCGCAGGCAGCGTTTCGCAGTCAATCGCCAGCTCCTCCCCCGTGAGGCCCAGCCGAAACGGGGGGAGGCCGGGAGGGGGGCAAAGGCGCCCGCGCCGCGGCCACTAAACGCGCTCTTCCGGATCGAATAGACGCTGATACTCCTGAATTGCATACCGGTCCGTCAT
>CAZMDD010000087.1:0-3971 GCA_964565065.1 uncultured Caldilineales bacterium
CTAACGTACCCGACTTCAATCACCACAAAGGCACAAAGACACTAAGAACACCAAGCATTTCAAAACTTTTTCTTTCTTTGTGCCTTTGTGGCTTCGTGTCTTAGTGGTTTCTAGCCGGGCTACCTTAGTCGTTACTTGAAGTGTAAGATTGAGAACACTATTTTACCCCTTCAGCCACAGAAAAGCAAGCATCACCAGCCAGGCAAAAATTGTGCCTTCAGCCAAATGCACTTGTCCCAGTTTCAAGACATCCATGCCCAGAATCATACCGATGATTTGGCCCACGGTGCATCCCAGCAGGGCAAAAAGGATGAGCGCTCCTAAATCTCGCCACGATTGTCCTTTCCATAAATGTGCCAATGCACCATAAAAAATGCCCAGAATGATGATGACGATGACTGCGGGGGGAATTGCAAATAAGCTCATTGGTGAATAATACCTCCTCCCAGACATTGTTCTTGTCGATAAAAGACCACTGCCTGGCCCGGTGCGATGCCTGTTACCGGAGAATCGAATTGTACCTGAATCTCGTCCTGGGTTAGGGGGATGAGGGTGGCTGCATGTTCTTGGGCCCGATATCGAATCTGCACATGGGCCCGGGTGGGCGCTGTGGGAGCCTCCTGAATCCAGTTGACATCCCGGGCCAAAAGCGTTGTTCGGGCCAGCGATTCCCGGCTTCCCACTACCAACGCGTTCCGTTCTGCATCCAGGCGGAGAACAAAAAGAGGTCGGGGTGAGTTCAATGATAATCCCTTGCGCTGACCGATGGTGTAAAAGGCCAGGCCGCGATGCTGCCCCAGCACTTGGCCCGATTCATCCACAATGGGGCCCGGTTGGATCGTTTTACCAGCCCAGCGTTGCAAAAAACTGCGATAATCGCTGGTAAAACAAATATCCTGACTTTCACGTTTTTGAGCTACGGGCAGTGCATAAACTTGGGCCAGGGCCCGCACCTGCGGCTTGGTGAGATGTCCCACCGGAAAAATCAGGCGTTGCAAATGCGCGGGCGGAATCAAGCTGAGTACATAAGATTGATCCTTGTTGCGGTCATGCCCGCGTAGCAGGCGCACGCCCGCGGGCGTTAGGCGTGAGCGGGCGTAGTGCCCGGTGGCCAAAAAATCAGCATCCATCTGCGTCACGGCGTAAGTCAGCATCTGTTCAAAGCGGATGTAACGATTGCACATCAAACAGGGATTTGGCGTGCGCCCGATGCTGTATTCGTGAATAAAATAATCGACCACCCGCTGCCGAAAAAGCTGTCCTACATCCAACATGTGCAAAGAGATGCCCAGTTGTTCAGCGACGCGATGGGCATCCTCCTGGGCCTCGGTAGTGCAACAACTGTTTTCGCGGGCGTTGTTGGCCTCAAATGGGTCTACCCAAAGCTTGAGCATGATGCCCTTGACCTGATAACCTGCTTCTACCAGCATCGCCGCGGCCACCGAACTATCCACACCGCCACTCATGGCCACAGCAATGGTGGTCTTGGCGGGCGGTGTGGGCAGATGCAAGTTCAATGAAGAAGACATGGCAAACAATGACCTAACACTTTACGCTGGCGGCAGAACATCCATAAAAACGCGTCGTAGGTTCTCACCCAGAATTTTGCGAGTATCGGCCTCACTAAAACCGCGGCGCAACAAGCCCGCGGTCAGTGCCGGATACTTTTCGCCACTATCCAGCTCGGGCGGCATGGTGGCACCATCGTAATCAGAGCCCAGGCCCACATGCTCGACGCCCGCCACAGTCGCCACATGTTCGATGTGATTCAACACATCCTCCAGGGTGGCCTTCTCTTGCGGCTCACGTAGAAAATAGGTGACAAAGGTGACACCAATCACGCCGCCATTTTGGGCAATGGCTCGCAATTGGGCATCATCAAGGTTGCGGCGATGCTCGAACAGCGCCCGGGCATTGGAATGGCTGGCAATAATCGGCTTGTCGCTCAGCGCCAGCAGCTCATCCAGCCCTGCCCGATTCAGATGCGAGGCATCCAGCATGATGCCCAGTTCATTGCAGTGCTGCACCAACTCGCGGCCAAATGCAGTCAAACCGTAATCGCTGTGCGTGCTTACACCATCGGCTGCCGCGTTGCGATGACACCAGGTCAGACCGATGTTGCGCACGCCCAGTCGGTGAAATGCGTAGAGCAGGCTCAAATCACCTGCCAACGCTTCTACCCCTTCCAGGCCCAAGATGGCGCCCACGGGACCATCGGGCGTCAGTCGGGCCATCTCTTCGGCAGTTTTGACCAGGGTCAGGCTATCCGGTTGCTGGCGAATGAGCGCATAAAGTGCTTCGATGCGCAGCATGCTACCACGGGTAGGGCAGGCGTTCAGTCGTTCGCCGCCCGGGAAACAAGCGAAAATCTGGGCATTGATGCCGCCCGCCTGCATGCGGGGCAAATCAAGATGTCCGCTATCGCCCCATTGTGTCAAATCGCGGCGGCGGTGCAGGGGTAAAGTTGCCGCGCCCAGGGTATCGCAATGGGCATCAAAAACAAAGCTGCTTCGGTGTAGAAGAGAGGCTGAAGATTCAGGCATGGCAAATTGGTTTGATGAAAGAAACCCCCGTCAGCGCAGAACGGGGGTCAAAGAAAGAATGTTTTAATCCAGAGATGTGCAGCTCACGCATGATCTTTTTACGCCGGACGACACCAGTCATATAATCAGGTCGCAGTTAAGCAGTTAATGATATGAACTTAAAATTAGCCTTGTAGACGAGTACAACTCATCAGACGAAGGTGGACAAAGCGAACCATCGTTTATATTCGTCAATCTTCGTCCATGTTCATCTGAATGCGCAGGCGCTTTCTTCAAGTTTCAAATGCGCATCTACTTAAGCAACAGCGATGTTTAGCGCTGCACTCGGTGTGATTACGGCGTAGCAAGATTTTAGCTGATGATGCTGTGGCCTGAATCATCGTCGCTATTTTCAGGCAGCGTTTCCAGAGGTGTTGCCGGTTTAAAAACATCTTGCTCTTGCGGGCGATCATCTTTATCAATTTGCGCAATCATGTGCGCCATGACTATTCTTGCCCAGAAGAGGGTGAAGACGATGCCGATAAGGCAGAGGATGAGGCCCACCAGTTGCGCTATCAGGCTGACAGCGATGCCAACGATGACGACCAACACAATCTGTCCCAGGTTTTTCTTGACAAAATCAAGAATACCTTTGAAGTCCAATCCAGCGCTTATTTCACCAATATCGGCAAATTTGACCATGAGAGCAGGGCTAATTACCGCGTAGAACAAGCCGTACAAAGTCATAAGGCATCCAAAACAGGCTGAAACAATCCCCAGCGCTGCCGATGTATCACCACCGGCATCCTGAGCAAGAATTGCAGGCAAAAGGGTGGGGAAATAGCTGATAATCAGGGGGATGGCCCAAACAAAGTAGATGACGAAGAGTTTGAAGCCATCGGAAAGCAAGTCGCCAAAGTTCTCCCATTCGGGCAGTGGCTCAGGGTCGCCATTGCGCACATTGCGCACCAGTTTGACGCCATAGCCCATGACCCAAAACGCGCCAATGATGGGAACCAGGGAGATGAGACCGCCGATGAGCATTTTTTCGACCCATTTTTTGTCTTCAAAAACAAAACCGAGTGATTTGCCGATGTCCATATTTGCCTCCTGCAAAAATAGTGGCGAAGGAACGAATGAAGCTATTTGGATTGTAACTATTTAGGTCTCGGCCCATTTTTTGCCACAAAGGCATTTAGAAATGAAAGGAACAACGTTTTTTATTTTCTTCGTGTCTTTGTACCTTCGTGGTTTTCCAAAAGGGGCGTAAATCGTTACTTTGAATTTGCTATTTATCGCATTATAACAAGAATGACGCTAGAATTCAATTATGAAACAAGTACTGCTTATTTTAAGTAATTGGTAACGACTAACGTACCCGACTTCAGTCACCACAAAGGCACTAAGACACTAAGAACACCAAGCATTTCAAACCTTTTTCTTTCTTTG
>CAZMDD010000088.1:0-3314 GCA_964565065.1 uncultured Caldilineales bacterium
TATGGGCGTCACCTTGCGTGAGATCATCGAGGATGTGGGCGGCGGCGTAGGCGAAGGCAAGAAGTTCAAGGCGGTGCAGACGGGCGGGCCTCTGGGCGGCGCTCTGCCCGAGGCGTATCTGGATACGCCGGTGGATTTCGATTCGCTGCGAGCCGCGGGCGCGGTTATGGGCTCGGGCGGCATGATTGTGGCGGATGAAGGAACCTGCATGGTGGAGTTCGCCAAGTATTTTATGCAATTTGTGGTGGCTGAAAGCTGCGGCAAGTGCCCGCCCTGCCGCATTGGCAGCACCCGCATGTTAGAGATTCTGGAACGCATCACTGAAGGCCAGGGCGAGCTGAGCGACATCGACGAACTCAAGCGGCTTTCAGCGGGCATGCAAACGGGCTCGCTGTGTGCGCTGGGACAACTTGCGCCCTCGCCCGTGCTTTCCATCCTGCGCCACTTCGAAGATGAGTTCCGGGCGCACATCGTGGATAAAGCATGCCCGGCCCGCTCCTGCGAAGCCTTAATCAACTATGAAATTATTGCAGAGGATTGCACCGGTTGCACCGTGTGCGCCCTCAATTGCCCGGTGAACGCCATCAGCGGCGAGAAGCTGAAGGTTCACGTCATCGATCCTGAAATCTGCATCCGCTGCGGCATGTGCTACGAGGTCTGCAACTTCGATTCCATCATCAAGACCACGCCGCGCGTTGATTTCAAACTCACCAATCCTCTCGAACAATCTGCCTGAGGATCAATGTTATGACCATCCATCTCATCATCAACAACCAACCCGTGGCCGCACCTGATGGCAGCACTGTCCTGGAGGCGGCAAAACACGCGGGCATCGAAATCCCCACCCTGTGCCATCACCCCGACCTCACCGACATTGGCGCCTGCCGCATGTGTGTGGTCAGCATTCAAGGGGCCCGAGGGGTGCAAACCGCTTGCACCACGCCCGCAACCGAGGGCATGGTGGTGGATACCATGAGCGACGCCGCGGTGGCATCACGCAAATTCACCCTGGAAATGCTGCTCACCGACCATCCCAATGATTGCATGACCTGCGAGGCCAACGGCCAATGCGAATTGCAGGATTTGGTCTATGATTATGGCGTCAAGTGGCCTGAACACAGCGGCAAACGCCACGACTACCCCATCGACCCCGACCCCAACCCCTTCATTTTCATCGACCGCAACAAGTGCATTTTGTGCGGGCGCTGCATCCGGGCCTGCGAGGAAATCCAGAACCGGGATGTGTGGAGTTTTGCGCATCGGGGATTCGAGACCAAGCTGGTGGCGGGCGCGGACCAGTTCCTGCTGGATGCCGGCTGCGAGAGCTGCGGTCAGTGCGTGACCTACTGCCCCGTCGGTGCGCTGTGGGATAAGATGAGCGTGGGCAAGGGCCGCCTGAGCCAGGTGGAGAAGGTGCGCACCACCTGCTCCTACTGCGGCGTGGGCTGCAATTTCGATTTGAATGTACGCGACAATGAAATCGTGCGGGTGACCGCGGCTGCGGATGCGCCGGTAAACGGCCTGTCGTTGTGCGTCAAGGGGCACTACGGCTACGATTACGTGCATCATCCCGACCGGCTGACGCGGCCCATGGTGCGGGCCAAATGGCTGGATGAGATGCTGCTGGCGCGAAATCTTGAGAGCGGCGCGTGGGAGTCGGTAAGCGAGGCGGAGAAACGTCGGGCGCTGCTCACCTGGCAGCGGCAGCATGGCCAGGATGAACCGGGCTCGGCAGAAAGCGCGCCTCCGCCAATCTCCCCCGACACCTTCATCCGCACCGATTGGAACACAGCGCTGGATCTCGTCGCCCGCAAATTTACCGACACCAAGCAGCGCTATGGCGGCGATGCGTTTGCGCTGATGGCATCGGCCAAGTGTACCAACGAAGAAAATTACATTTTCAACAAATTCACCCGCCAAATGTTGGCAACGCACAGTATCGACCACTGTGCCCGATTGTGACACGCCAGCACTGTCACCGGTCTGGTGATGACATTCGGAAGTGGCGCAATGACCAACAGCATTGCCGACATTACAGAAGAGAGCCAGGTAATTTTCATCATCGGCTCCAATACCACTGAAAATCATCCTGTTATTGGCACGAAGATTCGGCGGGCCAAGCGGCAACGGGGAGCCAAGCTCATTGTGGCTGACCCGCGGCGCATCGATATTACCAAACAGGCGGATATTCATCTGCAACACCGCCCGGGCACCGATTTAGCGCTGCTCAACGGCCTGATGCACATTATTTTGCGGGAAGGCTGGGAGGATGAGGATTACATCCGGGAGCGCACCGAGGGTTTCGAGGAGCTGAAGGCGGTGGTCAGCAAATACACGCCCGAGCTCACCAGCCAGATCACCGGCGTGCCCGCGGCGCAAATCGAAGAGGCCGCGCGCATGTTAGGCGAGAACCGGCCGGGCGCACTGCTCTACGCCATGGGCATCACCCAGCACACCGTGGGCGTGGCCAATGTAATGGCCTGCGCCAATTTGCAGATGCTGCTGGGCAATGTGGGCGTGCCCGGCGGCGGCGTGAATCCGCTGCGAGGGCAAAACAATGTGCAGGGTGCGTGCGATATGGGGGGCCTGCCCGATGTCTTCCCCGGTTATCAAAAAGTGACCGATCCCCAGGCCCGGGCCAAATTCGAGGCCGCCTGGGGCGTGCAGTTGCCCGATTATGCGGGCCTGACTGTGACCGAAATGCTGAACCAGGCGGAGGCGGGCGAGGTCAAATGTCTCTACATCATCGGCGAAAATCCCATGACCAGCGAGCCCGACCTGAATCATACCCGGCATTCGTTGAACAAGACCGAATTCATTGTGGTGCAGGATTTGTTCCTGAGCGAGACTGCACAGTTCGCGGATGTCATCTTCCCCGCGGCGGCTTCGGCGGAGAAAGAAGGAACCTTCACCAACACTGAACGCCGGGTGCAACGGGTACGTCGGGCTGTGACCCCGCCAGGCATCGCCAAGCCGGATGACTGGATCATCATTCAGATTGCGCGGCGCATGCTGGCTTTGGGCGCGACCACGCCCGACCCCAATGCCCCCTGGGCTGGCTGGGATTATACCTTTGTTTCAGACATCGAGGATGAAATCAACGCACTGACGCCGATTTATGCGGGCGTCACCTGGGAGCGGCTGGAGGCGGGCGAGCAGTTGCGTTGGCCCGTGCCTGACGCAAGCCATCCAGGCACGCCCATCCTGCATCGCAACAAATTCTCGCGCGGTCTGGGGCGCTTTATTGCCAATGACCATGTGCCGCCCGCTGAAAAGACCGATGATGAATTCCCGCTGGTGCTGACCACGGGCCG
>CAZMDD010000089.1:0-23258 GCA_964565065.1 uncultured Caldilineales bacterium
GCCAAAATCATGGATACCCGCACCATCACCAACAAGGGCACAGCCAATGTCACCGGCACAGGCATCGTTTATTTCCAGAACGGCGCTTCTTTCGACAACCAGGCCGGCGCCACCTTCGACTTCCAGACTGACGCGGATCTCAACCACTCGGGCGGGGCTGCGACCACTTTCAACAATGCAGGCACCCTCACCAAGAGCGCCGGGACGGGCACGGCCACCATTGATATGGATTTCACCAATTCAGGCGGGGTGGACGTGAACACGGGCTCGTTGATCTTTGGGAAGAATCTGACGAATAACAGCGGCGGCGTGGTGGCGGTGGCTTCGGGGGCCAGCATGAGCGTCAATGGCACGCTGACCAACAATGGTGAATTGCGTCAGACCCAAGATGTCAATGGCTCGAGCGACACCGCCTTTTTCGATACGGGCGGTTATGGTGGCGCCATCCTCAACGCCAACGGGGCCGATCTGGGCAGCACGACGGTGACCATCAAAGGAAACCAGGACTGTACCACCTCAAGCGGGGATACGATCAAACGCTGTTTCGATATCGCTCCGACCAATGCGACGGGACGCAATGCCATCATCACCTTCTATTTTGCCGACAGCGAGATTCCGGCCGGGCAAAGCTGCGCCAGCATGGACGGATACCACTGGAATGGCACGGGCTGGGAGAAGTTGACGCTGGATGACAGCTACGGCACCAGCGGACGGGACTGTAGTAGCGTCCCCCGCTCCCTCAGGGTAAAAAACGTGGCCGCTTTTTCACCTTTCGTGCTCAAGGCTGGGGCGCCCACGGCAGTGACGTTGCGCAGTTTTGTCGCGAGCCCGACAACGGACGTGCCCTGGGGTCTGCTGTTGTTCTCGCTCTCGGCTGCCGTTTTGGTGGCGGTGTGGCGAAAATAGCATTGAGAACCTGCCGAAGCGGGATGTGATCACCGCTCCTACGCCTACGAAGGATTTCTTGTGCAGAATAGCAGCGTGAATCTGGATTTTTGATTGAATGCGAAACTGGCATGTCACTGTTCACCGCTATCCAGAGAAACCACCATGACCACTAAGGCACAAAGCCACCAAGAAAAGAAATGCTTTGTGCCTTGCCTTTCTTGGTGTCTTGGCGATAAAAAGCAGATAGAGACCTGTACAGTTGCGCTGGCGTTTCGCTAACTGTTTTCCTATTTGAAACTTGAGAGAAGTGCCTGCGCGTTTTGACGCACATGGTGTGGGTGCGAGATTGGGGTGTGCAAAACATTACAAAAATTTCAGGAACAAATGGCAGAAAAAACGATTTTTGAAACGTTTATCTAATAAAGAGCTATCCAGCGCCAGGCATTGGTCACAAACCTAGAATATGAACTCAAAGGGCTGCACAACGCCCCATTGCTCTCTTTTTACTCAAATAACACCCATCTCAACGCTCAGGCGAGGAGGTAGACGATGCCGAGCCGAACCTGACACATCATCTGGCAGCCAATCAGCTTACTTTTCTGGCCACCGCTACGCGCTCAGGTTCCACCCTCGCTTAAAAAAAACCGTTCAAACCATTCTTTTCATCTTGTTTCGCATGGGGTATGATGAACCAGACCCCATGCTGATGATCGCATCGCCAAAGAACAAGAACAAAAGGAGCCAGAAGTCAGTGATTACAGTCGAGTCTCCCATTCCAGCCCTATCGCCGGGCGGAACCCTCTCAACTCTCAGGCAAGGAGGTTACCCATGCCAACTCAAAACAAGCGTTTTCTACTGATCTTTCTAAGTGCGTTGCTGGTGCTGGGGTTCACAGCGGGCTGTGGCTACAATATCCCTACATTTTCTCATCAGGGGCGGTTGATGACCGCAGCAGGAAAACCAGTTACTGGCACTCGAACCATCACCTACCGACTCTTCCATGAACAAACGGGGGGCACAGCCGTTTTTACGCAAAACAAGCAGGTGCATATTACCAATGGCTATTTCGATAGCTCCTTTGGCACCGCTGACGTAGACCCTAAAATCTTTGCCGAAAAAACCTGGTTAGAAATTGCAATCAATGGTGAAACACTCACACCTCGCCAATTGTTACGTGCTGCTCCCTACGCAGCCAGTCTGCTTTCGGGCGCAGCCATTGCAGGCAGCGAACCAATTACCTATACGCACAGCGGCCAAAAAAATCTAGGATCCTCCCTTATTGTCTACAACAACGACAGTAGTGACATGGGCGGCAGCGGCGTAACCTCTATCATTAAGAGCAGCGTAGCCAATGGCTCAGATGAAAAGATGGATGTTGCAGCTATCAAGGGGTTGGCATTGGGAGGAACCAAATCTGACCCAGGCGCCTACGCAGCCATCTTCAAGTCTTCTCACTTCCGAGGGCTTTATGCCTCGAAAGGGGATGGCAGTTCTTTGGCAGCATGGTTTACCGGAGACATTCATGTTAGCGGCAGTTGCGTTGGCTGTAGTCTGGCTATGACCAGCAAAAACGTTGGCGAAGAAAGCCTTCAGGCAGGCGATCTGGTTGCAGCCGCGGGTGTCGAAATAGATGACGACTATGACTTTCCTGTGATGCTGGTGCGCAAAGCAGCACCTGGCGATCAGATTATTGGCGTTGTTAGCACCGCCCTGACCCGTGCGCCCTATCACCCCAACACCCTGGCGCAGGGAGGCTATGATGCCCGACCGGGCCCGGCCAATCAAAACGACTACGTGGAAGTCGGTATGGAAGGATTGATTCAGGCCCGCCTGCCCCAAAATAGCAATGCCAAAATTGGTGACTTTGTTGGCAGCGGCTCGATGGGCGTGACTGTCGCACCCAACGCTGCTGATAGTTTTGGCCAGGTTATGAGCGCAGCGGATGAAGAGGGGCTCACTTGGTTGCTACTCAATCGGTAGGAGGATGATGATGAAAAAGAAACTTTGGATTAGCGCCATTCTGCTGGTGTTGCTCCTGGGTATCCTCGCAGGGTCATTGGCAGCTTTCACCCCGGCAGCCTATGCTGAAGAGGACGCCACGCCCCAATACAAATTAACCTGGGATGTCATGGCTTACGGCAGTGACCATCTTTCTGGTGACCACTATGCCATGGATAGCACCATTGGCCAAACAGCGGTTATTCCCATGCACAGCGCTCACTATCGCCTGCAAAATGGTTATTGGGGTGGCTGGTGGCCCACGATCAAAACCTTCTTACCCAATTTCCTCAGAAACCGTCATTAAGGTAACAGTGCGAACCTTCGGGGCCCGAAAACCTCGAAGGTTCGCTTTTTTATCAGCGATTCCGCCCATAGCGCTCATGGCTGGAAACCCAATCGGTGGTGGAGATAGCAGCAGCCAGAGAGATTTCGCCCGCCAACACGGTGGCTGCAATAATCTCGGCAAACTTCTTGACACGATCGCGACCGTAGCACCCCAGCAGCTCCAGACTCTCGCGCTGGGTGGCCAGCCCCACGCCGCCGCCATAGGTGGCCACAATCAACGAAGGGATGGTGATGGAGATGTAGAGATCGTTCTCGGGCGTGAGTTCGGTGTAGAGAATACCCGCAGAGCTCTCTGAAACATTGGCCACATCCTGGCCCGTGGCAATGAAGATAGCGGTGATGCCATTAGCCGAATGTAAGCCGTTGTTGTTGGCTCCCGAAAGAATAGCGCCCACATTGGCTACGCCGTAGTGATACGCCAAACTCTCCGGCTCTACTCGCATGTTCTGGATAAGTACATCACGGGGGATGGTGGCCTCGGCAATGACTCGCTTGCCCCGGGTGCGCATGACATTGACCTGCGAGGCCTTTTTATCGGTAGCCAGATTGGATTCCAGATAAAAACGGCTAATCTCACCTGGATAATTGTCGATAATCCAACTCGATGCGGCAAAGGTGGCGCGCCCTACCATGTTCTGTCCTGCAGCATCACCGGTGGTGTAATTAAATCGCAGATAAGCGAACTTGTTGGAGAGATAATAATCGATGTAAGTTAGTCGGGCCACGCTGGAGGTGGCTTCAGCCTCCTCTTTGACCTGCTGGAAATGTGCCTGTACCCATTGTTTGAATTCCCGGGCCTGACGAGCATTTTCAAAGACAAAAACCGGGGCCCGCTGCATGGCGTCGCCCACCACGGTCACAGTGACACCTCCCGAAAGATTCAGCACCTTCATACCCCGACTATACGAAGCTACCAGTGTGCCCTCAGTGGTAGCCATGGGCACGATGAAATCGCCCTGGGCATACTCCCCCTTGATGTGTATAGGCCCGGCGAATCCCAAGGGAATTTGTGCAACGCCGGTGAAATTCTCGATATTGCCCTTGGTGATGTGCGGGTCAAAAGAATAATGGGGAATATGTTCAAGCTTGATGCCGGAATACTGCTCGACAAAGGCTTGCCGGGCCTTGATGATGCTGTCGGAATAATCATCCAGGCTATCACGAGGAATGCCGGTCACTTTAACGTCATTTTCGCTAATGGCATCATCCACCTTGACTTTAAGCTTGCCATAACCTTCGGTCTCGAACTCGACAATGATCTTGTGTTTGCCTGCTGTCAGCGGTTCAATGGCCAGCACAACGGTCAAAAGCTGCCGCAACGGAAAAAAGAGTGGCTTGGCCTTGAGTTGGGCTGGCGTTAGCACCGTACCCTGTTCATCCTCGATGCGCAAGAGAATGCTATCCAGCGGCACGGGCTTACCATCGATGGTGACACCAATCAAAGCGTTTAGGGTGACATCGGTCAGACGATTTTTAATTTTGAAAAGAACACCTTCGCCCGAATTATGAAGGCTGCCAAAATTGTAGAGCTGCTTGAGAAGCATACTGGGAATGCGCATGACGATCACCTCTGAAAAGCGGTTTGGGAAGGAAGAATGCTAGAAATTTGGGTTGCGGTAATGGGCCCCGGGCGCAGAATGCGCGGGCGCACAGGGGTGAGATCAAGAATGGTGGAGGGCTGACCCCCTGGTGCGGGCCCGCCATCTAAAATCGCATGAACCTGTCCATCGAGCTGGGTCCGGGCCTCCTGCGCGGTGCGTGCGGGGGGCTGCCCCGATAGATTGGCGCTGGTCACAGCCAACGGAACCGCCACCAATCGCAGCAACTGTAATAAAAGCGGATGATCGGGAATGCGCAGAGCCACAGTCGCTTGCCCGGCAGTAACCAACGCCGGCAGGGTGTTGCGGCTGGGCAGGATGAGGGTCAAGGGCCCGGGCCAGAAAGCTTTGGCCATCTGAAAAAAACCGGGCACAGGTCTGGCAATGGCATCCACCTGGCCCGCGGTAGCCACCATCACCGGTAATGCACTGCTGGCCGGGCGCTGTTTTGCCCGATAAATGGCTGCCACAGCCGTTTCGTTGCGGGCCAGCGCGGCCACACCATAAACGGTATCGGTGGGAAGCACCACCAAACCGCCATTCATCAAAATAGCAGCGGCAACTTCGAGTTGAGCTGAAGAAAGTAATTGAGTCGCAAGCATCCTCACTATCCTACCATCCGCCAGGAGATTCTCAAAACAGCGCAGCCGCCAGAAAAGAGAGCTCGAAGCACAACTTGCCCCCGTCCGAACACATGCTATAATTAACATCTCTCGCAACCTCGGAGACCCTCTCACTCGCGTCACTGTTTATGGGAGAAAAACAATGCAAAAAACTTTTTCACGTCGCACACTACTCACAGGAGGGGGCAGGCTATCGCAGCTTTTATCGCCACCACCTCCACAAGTTCCGCTGGCTACAACCATGGAAGAACAGGTGCTGGCATCGCGCACAGTGGGGCCTCCGCCACTGCCGCCCCTTAAAACCATCGCCTTGAATCGCATGGCTTTTGGCCCCCGTCCCGAAGACTGGGCCGCTTGGGATGCGCTGGGAAGCAGCGAATCAGAACGCATGGCAGCCTTTGTGGCCCAACAGCTCGATCCCGGCAGTATCGATGATGCGGCATGTGAGGCCCGCATCGCTGCCGAAAACTTCGTTACACTCAACAAATCGTTACGCCAACTGTGGGCAGACCACGCCGCAGCTCCCGACCTCACCTATCAGGAACGCATTTTACCAGCCGAAGAAACAGTGCAGGCCACCTGGATTCGGGCCATTTACAGCAAACGTCAACTCTTTGAGGTGCTGGTAAACTTCTGGCACGATCACTTCAACATCTACGCCTACCAATACAGAGTTTCATCGGTCTTTGTGCATTACGACCGCGATGTTATTCGAGCGCATGCCCTGGGAAACTTTCGCGATTTTATCGAAGCGGTAGGAAGCAGCACCGCCATGCTCTACTATTTGGACAATGTGTACAGCAGCGATGGCGGCCCCAACGAAAACTACGCTCGCGAACTATTTGAGCTGCACACCATGGGCGCAGAGAACTATTTGGGCCTGATGGATCAAAACCAAGTCCCGGTCGACGGTCAGGGACGCCCCATCGCCTTTGTCGATGAAGACATCCGCGAAGCTGCCCGTTGCTTTACCGGCTGGACGGTCAATGATTCCAGCTCCAGCCTGCCCGATTACCAGGCCGGCCCTCCGGAACAATACATTCCGGGAACCTTTTTGGCTTGGGATGATTGGCATGATCAATATCAAAAATGGGTGCTGGGCCAGCGAATCAATAGTCATCAATCCCCCCTAACAGATGGACGTGCCGTTTACGACATGCTGGCGCAACATCCAGGCACAGCACACTACATCTGCACCAAACTTTGCCAACGCTTCATCGCCGATACGCCTCCCACATCGGCGGTAGATGCAGCGGTAGCCACCTGGCAGGCCAACATCAACGCCCCGGATCAAATTGCCAAAGTCATGGAAACCATCTTGCTTTCTGATGCATTCAAAGAAACATGGGGCGAAAAACTCAAACGCCCCTTTGAATTTACCACATCGGTCATCCGGGCAACCCAGGTGGAATGGACGCCCAAGGACAGCTTCGACTGGGTTTATGGCAACATGGGACAAAGGCCCTTCCGCTGGGTCACACCTGATGGCTACCCCGACTACAAAGCCTACTGGGCCAGCACCAATGGCATGCTCAGGCGCTGGAACATGGTGCCTTATCTGCTGGAAGATTGGCTTAATCCCGAAATCCACGTTGATTTGGCCTCACAAATGCCCACAACGCTACGCACCAGCACCGAAATCACCGATTGGTGGATTCAGCGCATCTTGGGCCGAGACATGAACCCCGATGACCGCACCGAGATCATCGAATTTATGGCACAGGGACGAAATCCTGATTACGCCCTGGCGCAAAGTCAAATCGATGAACGGATGCCACGTCTAGTGCAACTCATCTGCATGTCACCTGACTTTCAATATCGTTAGGAGCTACCATGAAAATTACTCGCCGACAATTCTTAAAAGGATGCACTGCTGGCATCGCGGTTGTTGGAGGCGCTCAGCTCGCAGGGCTATCCCTCACCTCACCATCTTATGCGGCTACGCTGAACTCGAACCAGGAAATGCTCATCACCATTTCGCTGAGGGGCGGCATGGATGGCCTCAATCTGATTCCTCCCTACACCGAAACGGAATACTACACCAAACGCCCGAACATTGCAGTGCCTGCGCCCGGCTCTGCCACCAATCCAGCCTTTGATCTGGATGGGCAATTTGGCATGCACCCAGCCGCGGGCCCGCTGCATGATCTGTATCAAAACCAAGATTTAGCTGTAATCCATGCCACCGGACTCATCAACAACACCCGCTCCCACTTCGATGCTGTCGAATTTATGGAACGCGGCACTCCCAACGACAAAACCACGCCCACAGGTTGGATGACCCGGCATCTCATCTCATCCAACTACAGCGCTCAGATGCCCGCAGTGGCAGCAGGCTACACCACGCCAGCTTTATTCCGAGGCAGCAATGTCGCTGTAGCCATTGCCCAGCTCGACGACTTTAATTTTAATGGCTATTGGCGCTGGGAAGATGCCCAGCGCTACGCCCTGCGCCACATGTACAATGGCGATACCTGGTTGCATCGGGCAGGTGAAAAAACACTGAACGCCATTGATATTGTCGAAGTTGCAGACCCCGACACCTACACCCCCGAGTACAACGCGACTTACCCTTCAGGCAGCTTTGGTGATCGCCTGAAAATTCTGGCCCAGCTTATTAAACTGGACGTAGGCTTGCACCTGGGCAATGTTGATTTTGGCGATTGGGACACCCATGAACATCAGGGGACGCAAGGTGGTGGCTACTTTGCCGATCATGTCTCCGAATTAGCTAACGGGCTCATGGCCTTTTATACCGATCTTACCGATTATGCCCAACGGCTAACCATTGTGGTCATTAGCGAATTCGGTCGCCGTCTGCGCGAAAACGACAATCAGGGCACCGATCATGGCCACGGCAACGCCATGCTGGTCATCGGAGGCAATGTCAACGGCGGCCAAGTCTTTACCGACCCCTGGCCCGGTCTGGCCGCAGCGAATCTGGATAATGGCCTGGATTTAGCTATCACCACCGATTACCGTCGCATTTTTAGCGAAATTTTAATTCGCCGACTGGGCAACCCCAACCTGGGCATTGTTTTCCCGGGCTACACCGACTACACCCCCATGGGCGTTGTCAGTGGCACCGATCTCACACCCAACTACGTCCCTGCCAGCGATATTCTCAATGTTCAAAGTGCGGCAGCTCTTTACAATCAACCAGTCAGCGGCGAAGACGCCCTGTGGGATAGCAACAACAACGGCATCATCGATGATAACGACATGCAAGTTGTTCAAGACCGCTGGAAACTTTATTGGCGCATGAAACTGCAAAATGCCCGCTAAGGCCCTCATTCGGAGTCCAAATCATGAAAAATTCTGCAAATTCTATTGGCAAACGCATCATCCTGCTCAGCCTCCTGGCGCTAATTCTGATGCTAAGCTACGGTATTCTGGCCCGAGCTCAAGCCACAACGCAGCTTCACTTCTCACAAGCCACCTACTGGCTGCATCCAGATGACACCACCACGCTCACGCTAATCATAGCTGATGCCAGCGACCTGGGTGGTTGGGAAACGGCACTCAACTTTGATGCCAGACTACTCGCCATCTCCAGCGCCAGTGGAGGCAACTTTTTAGCCAGTACCGGACGCACCGCTCAATTTATGAACTTCACCGATGAAAATCTGCCAGGCAGCATGGCTCTGGGCGGCTATTCCCGCGATAGCACCACAGGCGTAGCAGGTACGGGCGAGCTGGCCCGATTGCAAGTTCAAGCCCAGGCACCTGGCGAAGACCTGCTAGAACTAACCTCGCCACGTCTGGCGCACCCCGATGGTCAACTCATCGACCCGCAAACCATCACCACCCAAACCTCCCGCGTGGCCATTGGCTACGCCCTCAGCGCCCACATCAACGACGCAGGCAGCAACCAGGTCATGTTGGAATGGCTACAACCCAGCAGTGACGCCAGCTTTAATGTCTGGCGCAGCTCCGCCCCCTACTTTTATCCCGAAGATTCCGGCTCCAACGACATCACGCTTAGCTGCATGAACAACAGTGGCACAATAACCTGCCTTAACAGCGATGCCCTGGGTAATCCAGCCATAAATTATTTCTATCTCGTACGCACTCTGGATGCCGACGGCAATTTGCGCAGCTACTCACATCTGGCAGAATTCGACTTCGTTTTGGAGTCAGACTAGATTTGGAATAAGCTCTGGTGCCGATTACAATGCACAGTTGTGTTCCCCCCGGAGCTGCACGCCAACCGAACAACAGCCACTCAAAATCAGGAGCAAAAATGAACTCAATCACACCCCATCTCCAACAACTTCATGCGCCCATGCTGGCGGCCACCCAGACCCTGGTACGCATTCCCAGCGTGCTGGATGAAAATAACGCCACCTATCCCTTTGGTCAGGCGGTACATGAAGCCCTGCAAAAAGCTGTAGACATCGCTGCCGAGCTGGGCCTGCGCACCTGGTACGATGGTGCGGGCTACTATGCCTGGGCCGAAATAGGTCAGGGAGAGGAGCTTTTGGGCATTCTCGGGCACATGGATGTTGTGCCCGCGGGCAATCCCGACAAGTGGATAACGCCCCCCTTCCAGCCAGATGTGCGGGATGGCAAGTTGTATGGGCGGGGCGTGGAAGATGATAAAGGCCCGATGATGGCTGCACTTTTTGCCACCAAAGCGCTCATGGATGCAGGTATTCAGTTCAACAAACGGATACGCTTCATCTTTGGCGGCGACGAGGAGAACCACTGGCGCGGCATCAAACGCTATTTTGCCCAAGAAGAGATGCCCACTTTCGGATTCACACCAGATGCAGCCTTCCCACTAATTTTTGCCGAAAAGGGCATTTTGCAGGTTAAACTCAGCGCGGCCCATGCAGGTGATTTACCTCATCTCAAATTGGGTAGCGCCTTCAATGCAGTACCGGGCGAGGCACTTTACACCGGCCCGCAACAAGATGAGCTGGCCGCGGCCCTGGATACGCTGCAATATCCTTACACCCGCACCGACGCGGGCCTGCTGGCGTTAGGCAAGGCCGCGCACGCGTCCACGCCCGAAAAAGGCAGCAACGCCATCACCCACCTGGCTCTGGGCCTGAACGCACTGGGCTGCAAAGCTAAAACCATTCAGTTTCTGGCGCAAGCCGCAGGGGATGATTACCGGGCGCAAGCCATCTTCGGCCCACTCCGCGACGACGTATCGGGCCCGCTCAGCTTCAACATCGGTAAACTGAGCATCGACGAGCAAACAGAAACTCTGTGCATCGATATGCGCATTCCAGTCACTGCCGATAAAGCGCTGGTGACAGAACCTCTGCAAGCTGCGGCGGCCCGTTTTGGACTGACCTACAGCGAGCATGCCTGGAAACCGTCGCTGTACGTGCCTTTGAATCATCCTCTGGTAGAAACGTTGATGACCGTGTATCGGCAGGCCACAGGCAACACCCAAGCGCAACCCCTGGCCATTGGTGGCGGAACTTACGCCCGGGCCATGCCCAACTGCGTTGCGTTCGGGCCCGGCTTCCCCGGCTCGCCCGAAACGGCACACCAGGCCAACGAATTCATCATCATCCAAGAAATGTATCAAGCCATGGCCATCTACGCCGAGGCCATCTACAAGCTCACCCGGTAACGTCGTTGTGGATGAAACCAGAACCTCCGGCACCCACCCAGCTCCCATCCTTCCGGGCATTCTGCTGCTGGCCTTTGGCCTACGCATCTTCCACCTGCCCGACGCCAACATCTGGTGGGATGAGGGGCTGGCGGTTTGGGCCGCGCGTATGCCCCTGGCCGACATGCTGCGCTGGACATCGGTGGATGTCCATCCCCCTCTTTACTTTGGCCTGCTCCACTTCTGGCGCATGCCCCTGGGCGATAGCGAATACGCAATACGGCTCTTTTCAGCCATGGCAGGAACGTTGGCTGTAGCCGCGGTTTGGCAACTGGGACGCACACTCTATCCACATCGCCCGGGCATCGCCACCCTCGGCGCACTGCTACTGGCACTGGCCCGATTTCCCATCTGGTGGAGCCAGGAAGCACGCATGTACATGCTGGGCGGACTGCTCTTCACCCTGAGCCTACTTCTCACCGTACGCCTGCGCCGTCATCCCACCTGGGGTACCCGTATCAGCTACCTTCTCATCAGCAGCGCCACCTTGTGGACGCTTTACACGCTGGCCTTCACCCTGGTCATCCAGAGCCTTTACTGGTTGTGGACGCTGCGAAAGCTTTCCTGGAGGCAGCGCGGGCGCCAACTGCTCATCTGGGGCCTTTACCAACTACTGGTGCTGGCCACCTTTTTACCCTGGCTGGCCTATGCCATCCCCCGTATGCGTTCTTGGTCGGTACAGGTGGCCTTTGACCCCAAAATCTTTCTAAAACTTTACGCAACACTCCTCCTGGTGGGAACCTCCACCCACATCGAACGCTTCACGCCGGTCATCCTGCTGGGTGCGATCCTCATCCTCTTGGCTGCGCTTCTGAGCTGGCGGCAAAATCGGGCTGGCAAGGATAGCCTCATCCTGCTCGCCCTGACCCTCATCATTCCTCCGGGCATCATCTGGGCCATTACAACGCTACCAAATCCCCTGGGCTACGCACCCAAACCAGAGGCCCGCTATCTGCTGCCCTTTGTCCCACCCCTGTACCTGTTGGCTGCCCTGACCCTCTTTACCCTCACCGACCTCATCACCCACCGCACGCTGCGTCATCGCCTGCGCGCCGCACTCATCGCACTAACAATCCTGGGACAAAGCCTTAGCCTGCAAGCCTACTACCAGCAACGCTACCTGCAGGATGACTACAAATCCCTGAGCCTCACCTTGCAGGCACATGGGCAAGCCCAAGATGCCATCTTCTTGCACACCGATCAACCCTGGCCCGTTTTTGCCTACCACTGGCCCCATGACTTCAAGGGCTGGCCCCACGGCCAAAAAGCTGATGCCAGCAGCGTGCAGCACTGGCTGGAACCTCTGTGGGAGGCACATCAGGGCCTTTGGCTGGTTCTCAACGAAGATGCCCTGCGAACAGACCCGCAACGACTGGTAGAGACCTGGCTCAGCCAACAGGCAACAGCGCAACATCAATGGCGCTTTGGCAGCAAACGTCTGATACTCTTTGCCCGCACCCCGCAACGAGCCAGCACCCTACTGACCCCAGCCCCAAACTGGCAACCTCCTGCAGCCACACAACCCCTGACCGTGTCAGGCGTACGCGTGGTGGGCTGGGAACAGGCCCTGACCCGCGTCAAACAGGGTGATTACGCCCACGTGGCCCTCACCCTGCAACGTGACAGAATATCAACGCCTCCGGCCATCAGCCTCAGCTTGGGGCCAGAAAAACTGTCGCTGGATACGCCGCCACCGGGACGCTCTCGCCAAGTTGTCACCTTCATACCACCTCTTGGTGGCCCAACAGGAAAACAGCACTACCAATTGCATCTAGACGCGCAAACAGCCATCATGGGAGACATCACCATCTTGCCTGCAGACACTCAGCCCATTACCGCAATCGCGACACCTCAACATCCTCTAAAAGCGACCTTTGGCGCTGCGCCCCTGGCACAACTGTTGGGCTACGACCTGCAAATGCCGCAGCAAACCGATGGCAAACTTATCCTGACCCTGTACTGGCAAATACAAAATCGCACCAGCACCAGCTACAAATGCTTTGTACATCTCATCGGCCCGGATGGACGCCCTGCTGCACAACAGGATAGCATTCCGCAGGCAGGCCACCGCCCCACCACCACCTGGCAACCGGGCGAAATTTTACCAGATACCTACACCATCGACCTAACGCCCCTGCCACCGGGCGATTATCCCCTGCGCATTGGCTTTTACGACCCCACCACCGGACAACGTCTGAGCCCGGTTCTGGACGGACACGCGCAGCCCCAAGCTGCCAATCAACTTCAACTCGATACGCTTACCATCGCACCGTGAATAGCTGTGCAGGGAAGAGGAAGTTTTTCGATTGCATGGAGCGGCAGCACCCACATGCTGCCCTGCAGATGCCCCATCTATCCCCTCATACCTTTCGGGCTAAAATAGCTGCGGTGCAATCATCGCGGTCATCGCCGCCCGGGGGCAAGCGACGCTCCTCATAGGCCAGCCACTGCCAATGGGCGAACAGCTCTGCCATCTCGCCCGGTTGCAACATGTATTCCGCGGTAAAATCAGGATGTAATTTGAGCCAGTCGGTATGAAAAGTGCGGTATAAAACCATGCCGCCCGGCTTTAGCGCCCGCTCAAATGAGGCCAGTATCTGCCGATGGAAAAAACGGGTGACCAAAATGAGATCGTAAGTTTGCGGCGGGGGTCGCCACACCATCAAATCTGCCTGGATGAGCTGTACCTGGTGAGATAGATGCTCCGCTTCCAGGCGTCGGGCCAGGCCCGCCAAACCCACAGCGCTGATGTCCACCGCGTCTACTTGATAACCACGCTGCGCCAGCCACAGTGTATGCCGCCCGCGGCCACACGCCACATCCAAGGCTCGCCCCCCCGTAAGCCACCGGGCCTGCGCCTGCACCCAGGCATCGGGCAGCAAATGTGCGGCAGGATGATTGCGCTGATAACGCTCATCCCAGCGAATTTGATCTGGTTTAAGCTGCTGCACACTGACATCACGATGAATCTTCATAGTGGGACGATTATAGCATGGTTGTGGTAAAATACGACAGTCACACACCTCACACATCTAACGCCATGAAACGACTCCTCCCACTGCTCTTCCTGCTTTTACTCATGTCCCTGGCCGCGTGCGGCAGCTTTGGCACGCCACTCCCCGCGCTGGATGGCACAGACCCAGTGCCCAACATCTCATTGCCCACGCCCGATGGTGATAAGCTCTCTCTTTCGGGATATCCGGGCCAGGTGGTTTTTGTCAACTTCTGGGGAACCTACTGCCCGCCCTGCGTGGCCGAGCTGCCTGAATTGCAAGAAGTTTATGACGAGTTACACGACCAGGGCTTGGTCATCATCGGCCTGAACGTCGAGGAGAAGCCGGAGAAGGTCAAAGCCTTTGTGCAAGAAAATCACATCACCTTCCCCATCATCATCTCGGACGATGCCACGGTCAATGCCATTTTCGGACTCAAGCACATGCCTACCACCTGGATTATCGACCAAAATGGCATCATGCGGGGCAAAGTTGTCGGGCAAATGGATAAAGCCACAGCCCGCAAAATTGCGCACAAGCTCCTGAACGAAACAAAGTAAGCCCACATTAGCACCTATCTCCCAACTTCTTAACCCATCTCTATCACAAAAGTCACCATGACCACTTTCTTACCTGTAAAAGAACAACTGGCTATTTTAATGCGCGGCGTCGATTTCGGCGATGCCAAGACCTACAAAAACATGGAAGCTGAGCTTGGCAAGCGTTTGCAGGCCAGTCGCGAAAATGGCCGACCGCTACGGGTCTATTGCGGTTACGATCCCACCTCACCCGATTTGCACCTGGGGCACACTGTAACCATGCGCAAGTTGCGCCAGTTTCAGGATTTGGGACATCAGGCCATCTTTTTGGTGGGCACCTTTACCGGACTCATTGGCGACCCCAGCGATAAAGATAGCGCCCGCCCTCAGCAGACAGAGGAAGAGGCCCAGGCCAAAGGTAAGACCTACGTGGATCAGGCTTTTAGGGTGTTGGACCCCGAAAAAACGGAAGTTCGCTACAATTCGGAGTGGCTGCGTGACCTGACCTTCAAGGATATCATCGGGCTGGCCAGCCATTTCACGGTGCAGCAATTCCTGGCCCGAGACAAATTTTCCAAACGCTATGCCGCGGGTGACCCCATCTGGCTGCACGAGTTCTTTTACGCCCTGATGCAGGGCTATGATGCGGTAGCGCTAAACACAGATGTGCAGTTGGGCGGCACCGATCAGCTTTTTAATTTGATGGCGGGCCGTAAGCTGATGGAAGCCTTTGGCATGCGCCCGCAAATTGCGCTGACCATGCCCATCCTGGTGGGAACCGATGGCCACGAGCGCATGAGCAAGAGTACGGGCAACACCATCGGCATCGCCGAGCCGCCCGAGCAAATGTATGGCAAGGTCATGTCTATCCCCGATGAGGTGATGCGCAATTATGCCGAGCTGGTCACCAGTTGGCATCCCGACTACATTGAAAAGCTGTTCGGGCAGATGGCCGCGGGCCAGTTGCACCCGCGCGACCTGAAGATGACCCTGGCCCGGGAAATCGTCAGCTTGTTCCATAGCCCTGAAGCCGCACAGGAAGCAGAAGCCTACTTTATCCGCACCATCCAAAAGAAAGAGATGCCCACCGACATGCCCGAGCTGACCGTAGCACCGGGCGAAACAGTGGTAGATTTGCTGGTACGCGCCGGTTTTTCTCGCAGCAAGGGTGAAGCCAAGCGAGATATCAAAGGCAATGGCGTGCGCTTGAATGGCGAGGTCATCAAAGATATTACCTTGCAACCGCAACCTGACGCTGCAGGCCTGGTGCTGCAAAAGGGCAAACGTCGTTTTGTGCGCCTGCGATGGGCATAACCCTCACCTTTTTACCTGATCGAAGCCAGGATTTCAAGTAGGCGATGCTATGAAAGTTGAAATGTAGCGGTTCATCGCTATCCAGAAGCGTACCACCAAGGCACCAAGGCACGAAGAAAAAAGGAAAGAGACACTCAAGAAAAATCTGCGAAATCTGTGCCATCTGTGGTTGCCATGGCGCCAAACCCATTTTCATCGTTGATCGAGATGCATAGGCGCTTTTCTCAAGTTTCAACTGCTGCTAAATTTCGCGCAGTATACAAACATCCCCTAACCACCATCAGGAGGCAACATGGGTAAACAAATGGGAGTTTCGCTCATCAAACCAGTGGATAAAAACACACCTTTTAATGAAGCGCTGCGGAGCACACAAACCCTGCAAGGCGTCTATGCTGGCTCAAGTCTGATCTATTTGCTGGTGGCAAAAATTCTAAGCAGCGTCCCCTCATTGCCCCGGGGTTTTGTGCAATGGCCAGAATCACAATATGAACAACTTTTGTGGGGAGCAGCAGCAATAACAGCCATTGTGGTGGGGATAACCTTTTTGCTGTTGCCCAAAATCACCTCTCCAGCAGCACTCATCCAAAAGAAACAAATAGCTTCGCTGGAGGAACTGGGCTATGAATTGCGTCAGACCCACATTCTCAAAATTGTTGTCATGCAGATTCCCGCCATCCTGGGCCTTGTTCTGTTTCTGTTCAACGGCCACTGGCTGCACATGATTCCCTTTGTGCTGGTCAATCTCTTTTTGCTGGCAGCTACCGCCCCCACTCAGAGCGCTTGGGAAAAGGCCAAAATGCAATTCGAAAGTCATCAATTGATAACAAGCTAATCACACATCCTGCCCCCAGGGAGCAAATGATGCACGTCATCGAGACGCAAAATCTCACGAAGTACTACGGCAAGGCCCGAGGCATTATTGATCTCTCGTTACAGGTCAAGGCGGGAGAGATATTTGGATTCATCGGGCCCAATGGTGCGGGCAAATCCACCACCATTCGCCTGCTGCTGTCACTCATCTTCCCCAGCAGCGGCAGTGCCCGCATCTTTGGCAAGGATGTCTTTGCCGACGGGCCTGAAATTCGACAAGAAATTGGCTATCTGCCCTCCGAAGTTTTTTACTACGAGGGCATGAAAGTCATCGACTTGCTGACTTACTCCGCCAGTTTCTATGCCAAAAAAGACCCGCAACGCATGCGCGAGCTGGCGGACATCATGCAACTGGATTTGAATCGGCGCATCGAGGATTTATCTTACGGCAACAAGAAAAAAGTGGGGATTGTGCAAGGGCTTCAGCATCGGCCCAAGCTGCTATTTTTGGATGAACCGACCAGCGGCCTGGATCCGCTCATGCAGCGCACATTCTTCCAGCTTCTGCGAGAAGAAAATGAGCAACATGGCGTGAGCATCTTCTTCTCATCGCACATCTTGAGCGAAGTGCAGCGGTTGTGCGACCGCGTGGGCATCATCAAAGAGGGCCGTCTTATCGAGATTTCAGATATTCGGGCCATGCGCCAGGATCGTTACAAGAAAATTACCGTGACAGGCGCGGGCCTTAAGTCGGCGCAATTTGCCCTGCCCGGAGTCACACAACTGGAATCCAGCGCTGAGGGCATCCGATTCTTTTACAAGGGAAACATCAATACCATCCTGCGCCAACTGGCCCGCCTTGAAATGACCGATGTAACGATTGAGGAGCCAACGCTGGAAGAAATTTTTATGAATTACTACCAGTAGCTTACAGGATGAAACCCCATGAATCGTGCTATCTTTCGTTACGAGTTCAAAAGCCGCCTTCCATCGGTTCTGACTTGGGCAGCCTCTGCCAGCCTGGTCATCCTCATTTACGCTGCCATCTTCCCCAGTTTTACGAAAGATGCCGCAATACTGAACCGGACCATGGCCAATTTTCCGGCAGCATTTCGGGCCGCGTTTGGCATTGGCGAACAAGATCTTTCATCGGTGCTGGGCTATTTTAGCTTTATGTACCTATTCTTACAGCTCATTTTAGCGGTGCAGGCGGCCAATTACGGCATTGGCCTGGTTTCGACCGAAGAACGGGAGCTAACCGCTGATTTCCTGCTCACCCGCCCCGTCACCCGCTTTCAGATTATCACCAGCAAGCTGCTGGCAGTGCTGGCCAACCTGGCCCTGACCCACCTGATTGTGTGGCTGGCATCCTTCTTCTTTTTGAACCTTTTTCGAGGCGAAAAAACCTTCGAACCTACAACACTGTTGATGCTATTGGCGGGCCTGATGGGATTTCAGCTCTTCTTCCTGAGCGTGGGACTGTTCATCACGCTGCTGCTCAAACGCGTACGCAGCGTAACACCTTACAGCTTGACCCTGGCCTTTGGCATGTATGCACTGGCCGGATTCAGTGACATGCAAGGTGACAGCCTGTTAGAAAAATTAACACCCTTCAAGCATTTTAACCCCAATGTAGTGGTGAGTCAGGGGCATTTTGATGGCGCACTGGTGAGCATCAGTGCCATAGCAGTCATCCTCTCGATTGTAGGCAGCTATTGGCTATACGCCCGCCGCGACATTCATGCAGTTACCTAAGGAGCCGACACCGTGAACATCTTTCTCAAAGAACTCAGGGCCGGATTCAAAAGTCTGCTCATCTGGAGCGGCATCATCGCTTTGCTCTCGATCATCGGTTTTGCCAAATTCTCCGTCTACGCCAACAACCCCGAACTACTGGCAATTTTGGACAACATGCCCCAGGCGCTGTTGCAGGCCTACAACCTGCATAGCTTTAATTTGACCACGCCCGCGGGCTTTTACGGAGTCATGTTCAGCTATTTTGCGCTCATCATCGCCCTGGCCGCGGCCCTCTGGGGCAGCGATACCATATCGAAGGAAGAACGGGACAAGACGGTGGAATTTTCGTTGACCCGCCCGGTCAGCCGCAATCGTGTCATCACCGCCAAACTACTGGCCGTGATGGTGCAAGGCTGGGTGTTGCTGGCTGTCACCTGGGGTATCGTCCGCTTCAATGTGCGCAACTACCACCCCGGCAGCGATTTCTACACCTTCCTCAACCGCTCCATGCTGGGCCTGCTACTTTTGCAACTCATCTTCCTGGCCATTGGTCTTTTGCTCGGATGTAGCATGAATCGATACAAACGGGCAGGCACAGTAGCCAGCGCAGTACTGCTAACCACCTTTTTCATCTCGACCATTACCGGCATGCACGATAAGTTGGCATTTCTCAAATACCTCACCCCCTTCAAATACTTCGATGCCGGTGTTCTCTATCATCAAAAGCATTACGATGGCATTTTCTTCCTGCTCACTGCCATCATCGTTGCAGTAAGCTTGGCGGCAGCTTACTTCAACTACAATCGCCGAGATTTGATGCTCTAAACAAACATCCCCCCGAGAGCGTTGGCTTTCGGGGGGAATGTGGAAACTACTCGATGAGTCCCAGTCGTCGTTTGCGACCATCCAGCGTATTTTTCAACAACATGGCAATGGTCATGGGACCCACGCCACCAGGCACAGGTGTGATGTAGCCCGCCACTTCTTTGGCTTCAGCAAAATTCACATCGCCCACCAGACGGTAGCCACGCTTGCGAGTGGCATCATCCACGGCATTCACGCCCACATCGATGACCGCTGCGCCCGGTTTGATCCAATCACCGCGCACCATTTCGGCCCGGCCAATGGCTGCCACGACAATATCGGCCTCACGTACCACTGCCGGAATATCCTTGGTGCGGGAATGGCAAATGGTGATAGTGGCATTGCGATGCAACAACAGCATAGAGACAGGCAGGCCGACAATGTTACTGCGGCCCAAAATCACAGCCTTTTTGCCCGAAATCTCGATACCGGTGCGATCCAGCAACTCGATGACACCACGCGGGGTGCAGGGCACAAACAAGGGATTGCGTCCTTTCATGGAAAGTCGCCCGATATTGATGGGATGGAAGCCATCCACATCCTTGGTAATATCGATCTCTCGCAAAACCGCTTCTTCGTTGATGTGATCGGGTAGTGGCAACTGCACCAAAATGCCATCTACGGCAGGGTCGGCATTAAGTTCACGCACTTTGGCAATGAGCTCTTCCTGACTAACATCACCAGGCAAATCAACACCAATCGAGGTAATGCCAACTTCGGCGCACGCTTTTTTCTTCATGCGCACATACGTTTGCGAATCCTTCCGCTCTCCAACCAGCACTGCGGCCAGACCAGGAACGACATCAAACTTTTCTTTCAATGATGCCACTTCTTCAGCGATTTCAGCCCGAATGGTGGCGGCAATCGCTTTTCCATCAATAAGTTGCGCTGTCACAATATCCTCCTTAAACAGGAATTTTTGGTAACTACTAACGTATCCGACTTCAAACACCACAAAGGCACAAAGACACTAAGAACACCAAGCATTTCAAACCTTTTTCTTTCTTTGTGCCTTTGTGGCTTCGTGTCTTAGTGGTTTCTAGCCGGGCTACCTTAGTCGTAACAATTTTTGAACATTTTTGCAAAAGTTGTCCTATCATCAGACAACAAGACTATTTGCAAGGCAATATAGCATAAATTGAAACATCTTGCTAAAAAAACATCACCTAACAGCCGGTATTGCCAAAAGATGTTAAAGGGTCTATTATGGGCCCAGCGCTGGAGACCGAGCCAATTTGCGGCGCTCGCGGGCATCGATCGTGTAAAAACCATGTAAATTCGAAAAATTGTAACGACTAACGTACCCGACTTCAATCACCACAAAGGCACAAAGACACTAAGAACAGCAAGCATTTCAAAACTTTTTCTTTCTTTGTGCCTTTGTGGCTTCGTGTCTTAGTGGTTTCTAGCCGGTCTACCTTAGTAATAACAAAAAGATTCAAAAAATGCCGAAAAAAATGTGACCAAATAGAAAAACTGCGGTCTAATGTTTATAGAGCTGAAAATTATCTCCCATGTTTCATCTTAACAGCTCTTGGCTCCAAAACTGGCAGGAAATGGCGGAAATCGATCTTGGGAGTGGTGAATTTCTGGGATCGACTGGCCAATGCGAGAGGAGATCGACGACCGCCATTCCTCCAGTTTTGTTTAATGAACTGGACACTGGCATTTTTTGGTTTGACCACAAGGCCTCACAGGCAAGAAAAATCTGTGAAATCTGCGGTTTAGAATAGTGCATTTTAGCAACAAATCCATTTTCGTCAGACTTCAATAATAAACAACGCCCCCACTTGCACAGGATGAGCTGCAAAACAAACATACCCTATCTTCGCACACCAAGCCCACACAGACTTGGTGTAAAATGGGCTCCAGAATGCCTGGCCCTTGGTGCAGGTATAGCGATACACAAGCAACAACCAAGTCGTCAAACCATTTCTCTTCCTATGCAATCCCAGACCGAAAGCATCTCCCGCCTCTGGGAGTACCCCTTTAGTAACTCCGAGAACCTCTACCCATGCAGGCATTGTCCGACGAAGCACTGGTCGAATTGACACTTAAACGTCTTGGCAAAGACCAGCGTCCATTTGAAGAGCTGTATCGTCGCCATCAGGCGATGGTATGGCGTATTTGTCAGAGATTTATGGGCTCGCCGAGAGATGCCGAAGAGGTGATGCAGGAAACATTCTTTCGAGCTTACCGCAACCTCGCAAAGTTCCAGGGACGCTCCTCGTTTAAAACATGGATCTACCGCATTGCGGTCAATACCAATCACAATGCGCTCAAAAAACGCATGAAGCTGTTAGAACGGGGCGCAACACCACTGGAAGAATTCAGCGAAGTGCTGCCAGGTAGCATCAACCCAGAGAAACAATTGCTCATCCTTGAACAGCGCAGCCAGTTAGCCGCTGCATTCGAGCGATTAAAGGGAGCTGATATGGAAATTTTGCGCCTGCGAGAAATCGAAGGACTGCGATATACAGAGATTGCGAAGGAACTTGGAATCAAACTAAGTACAGCAAAAATGCGGGTTATTCGGGCCCGCGTCGCGTTACAAGAAGCGTATCGGCAAATTGATGCCGGAGGAGTTTGAGAAGATGCAAAACCAACATCTTACAGAAAAACAAATCGGTAAACTACTGGCTGGGGAATATTCGGCTGAGAAGGAGCATAGGATTATGACACACGTAGCCATGTGCGAACAGTGTCAGCGTACCTTCGATTTGATGAGTTCATTTCCGCTGGCTGCTCCCATGGAGCTTCCCGCCGCCACCACACCACGTGTTAAACGTCAACTTTTCAATCAATTACACCGTTCAGACCTGAGCGGCGAAATTCTTCGATTTGGCACTGCGGGTCTGGTTCATGTTATCCTTAGTGTCCTTCGTATCATTCCTTACAGCAGCTCATCTTCGTAGAGGCCTCTTATGCAACTCTCACAACAACTTCAACCATATATCGGTGACTTACTCACATCCTTCATCGAGTATGTGCCAACGCTTTTATTAGCCATTTTCATCCTGGTGCTGGGCTGGGTCGTAGGCAAATTGGTAGCTTCGCTGTTCCAAAAGCTGGCGACTCGTTTTGGCCTTGAGGATGTCTTCAAACGCTCGGGGTTCACCGACAGCCTGAAAAAAGCCAAAATCGAACGCACCATCACCGAAATGATCGGCTCGCTGCTGTTTTGGATTATCTTCCTGAACTTTTTGCTGATTGCGCTGGAAACATTGGGACTGGATGCTGCTGTGGAGCCCATGCAGCAATTCATTGCCTTTTTGCCCAAATTGCTGGTAGCGGCGGGGACGCTTATTGGTGGGGCGTTGCTGGCGCAGTTTGTGGGCAAGGCCACCCAGGCGGCCATGGTCAGCATGGGTGTCGATTTTCATGAACAGCTTGGCAAGCTGGTCACAGCCCTGGTGCTGATTATCATCATCATCATCGTTGTTGGCCAATTGGGATATCCTTCAGCGATTCTGAATGATACCTTCATCACGCTGTTGACCATTGGCACAGCGGGTGTGGCCCTGGCGTTTGGCCTGGGCGGACGGGAAATTGCGCGTAGCATTTTGGCTGGCTATTACGCCCGCGATGTCTTCCAGCCTGGAGATACTCTTGAAATCGATGGTGCGACTGGCACGCTGGAGGCCATTGGCACGCTGAATTCTGAGCTGGCAGTAGATGGTAAGATCATTGTGATTCCCAACACCCGTCTGACCGAAGGCGCCGTTACGGTTCATCACCGCGCAGAGCATTAAGGAGTGAGTCAATGTAACGGTTCACCTCTACCAGAAAATCATCAAGGATAGAAAGAGAAAGAGGCTGTCATATGCAGGTGACAGCCTCTTCTTGTTTTTCTAATGGGTAACTACTAACGTACCCGACTTCAATCACCACAAAGGCGCAAAGACACTAAGAACACC
>CAZMDD010000090.1:0-3947 GCA_964565065.1 uncultured Caldilineales bacterium
GAAAAGCTCACCCCGCAGACCCTGGGCGCCCTCATCGCCCTGTACGAACACAAGATCTTCACCCAGGGCGTCATCTGGCACATCAACTCCTTCGATCAAATGGGGGTGGAGCTGGGCAAAGTGCTGGCCAAAGCCATCCTGCCCGAGCTTGCGGATGATGAGCCGGTCACGAACCACGACAGCTCCACCAATGGCCTCATCAACGCGTTCAAGGCCATGCGATGAGCGCGCCAAGGCCCGGCGAAACGCGGCGGGGCGAGGAGGTCCAGGCCATGTCTCGCCCACAACTCACCATTCTCTCCCTTTCCACCATCCATCAGGATGGCCGCGTGCTGCGGGAAATTGAATACGCTGCTCGGGAATATGACGTGACCGTGGTGGGCTGGGGGCATTTGGATAAAGAACGCCCGCATGTGACTATGCGCCCGATTTCGCCGTCCGTATTCCCTCCCTCCCTGCGCGTCGCCCAGGTTGCGCGGATGTTGGGGGGACGGCTGGCGCCCGCCCTGTATGAACGATGGTATTGGGCAATGCCCGGGCATGCTCAAGCGCTGGCGCATGTCATCGACGCCCATCCCGCCATCATCCACGCCAATGACGCTATGAGCCTGCCCATCGCCATCTCGGCCGCCGAGCGCACAGGCGCCAAAGTGCTGTTCGACGCCCATGAATACACGCCGGGCCAGGGAACCAGCAGCCTGAAGTGGCGCTGGATGGTCACGCCCTTTTCCATTTATCTCATTCGTCGTTATGCTCCTCGCGTCGACGCCATGATCACCGTGGAAAAGCACATTGCCCGGCGCTACGGGGAGGAGTTCGGGCTGAAAATGAGCGTCATTCGCAACACCCCCGCTTACCAGAAGCTTCCCTTTCGTGCCACGCACCCGGCGCGCATCCGACTTATTCATCATGGACGGGCGCTGCGTGAGCGCAGGCTGGAATTGATGATCGAAACCATCGCTCTGGCCGATGCTCGATTCAGCCTCGATTTCATGCTCGTGCCCGATGCCAGCGGCGCCCTCGATCAATTGAAGCGGCTGGCGCAGCAACGAGCGCCCGACCGCATCCATTTCCGTCAGCCTGTCGCACCCGATGCGATCGCCCAAACCATCAACGACTACGACATCGGGCTATTCTTGTTGCCTCCGGTCAACCTCAATTACACTATGGCTCTGCCCAACAAATTTTTCGAATTTATCATGGCTGGCCTGGCAGTGGCCATTGGCCCCTCGCCCGCCATGGCCGCGTTGGTGCGGCGCTACGACTTGGGCGTGGTGGCCGAGGATTTTGCGCCCGAGACCCTGGCCCGCCAACTCAACGCGCTCAGCGCCCATGATATCGACGCCATGAAGAAGCGTTCTTTGGCTGCGGCCCGGGAGCTCAACGCCGAAACCGAAATGGCCAAACTTTTGGCAATCTACCAACAGGTGCTGGCAGCATGAAAAACGTCCTGGTTATCACCCCTTTCATCTGGGAAGGGGGGCCCTGGCGGGGCAAACGCACCGTTTATGCCATCCTGCAAGGCTTTCAGCGGGCAGGCTACCAAGTGCACGTGGTCACCGCCACCAATCGCCCGAGCTTGGATGACGAGGTGTGGGAGGGGCTGCACATCCACTACTTCCGTCCCGCCATTGCGCCCGGTGCGGGAGAATTCGACGCATTTCATTCCTTTTTGACGCAAATTTCACAAGACAGTAATGCTTGGCGACGACATCTCAACTTCAGGTTGTTTTGGCTTAGCTTTGTGTGGGGCGCCGCGCGGCGCGCGGCGCAAGTGGCCCGCAAGCATCCCCCCGAGTTTCTTTACGGCATCAACAACCTCGGCATTCCACCTGCGTGGCGCGTGGCCCGGGCCCTGAACGTTCCCCTGTTCTCTCGCATCATGGGCAGCCCCATCACCCAATGGCAGGGCTCCCGGCTGACGCTTTATCTGGCCCGGTTTGACGAGTTGATGGCCTTCAAGCTTCCTACTCGGGCACTCATCGTCACCGACGACAGCACCATTTCTGCCGATGACATCCAGCAGCACCTCAACATTCCACAGGAGCGCATCTGGATGTTTCGCAATGGAATCGACAAGCATACATTTCAGCAAACAGCCGATAAGCGAGCGTTGCGACAGGCTTTGAGCTTGTCTCAAGATGCCAAAATTGTGTTATGGGTCTCCCAGTTGGTCAATTGGAAGCATCCCGAGAGGCTTTTGCGCGCATTGCCTACAATAATGGCCCAAGTCCCCGAAACCCGTGTTCTTATTTTAGGCGATGGCCCTACTCGCTCCGAGCTTGAAATGTTGGCGCAGCAACTCGAAATCGGTGAAGCCGTTCGTTTTGATGGGTTTGTTTCTCGGGATAAATTGCCAGCTTACTTTCACGCAGCCGATATCTTTACAGCTTTTTACGACTACGGCAACATCGGCAACAGCTTGTTGGAGGCCATGCTTAGCGGGTTGCCCGTGGTGGCATTGGATAACGGCCACACCGCGGACATGGTGCGGCGCGGCGAAACAGGTCTGTTGGTGGATCCAAACCATCTGCAAGCGATACCCAACGCGTTGCTCACCCTTTTGCAAGATGATGATTTGCGCACGCAGATGGGCCAAAATGCCGCCCGGTTCGCGGATGAGCAGCTCTTCACCTGGGAAGAGCGCATCGATAATGAAATTGCCATGATAGAGGAGAGGCTATGAAAATTTTCACTGTTGTCGGGGCCCGCCCCCAATTCATCAAAGCAGCGCCCGTGAGTCGGGCTCTGCGCGCCGAGGGCCTGGATGAATTCCTCGTCCACACCGGCCAGCACTACGACGCCAACATGTCGCAAATCTTCTTCGACGAGCTGGCTATTCCCCGGCCCGATGTCAACCTGGGCGTGGGCTCCGGCTCTCACGGTCGTCAGACGGGCGAGATGCTCATTCGTCTGGAAGCGGTGATGATGGCGGAAAAACCTGATGCGGTTTTGGTCTACGGCGACACCAACTCCACCATTGCCGCCGCGCTGGCCGCGGTCAAACTGCACATCCCCATCGCCCACGTTGAGGCGGGCCTGCGCTCCTTCAATCGCCGTATGCCCGAAGAGCACAATCGCATCCTCACCGACCATTGCGCAGACTGGCTCTTTTGTCCCACCCAAACCGCGGTGAAGAATCTGCATCAGGAAAACATCACCGCGGGCGTGCATCTCACTGGCGATGTCATGTATGACGCCGCGCTGATGTTCGGACAAAAGGCCCGCCAGCAATCGGATGTGTTGACCCGTCTGAGCCTGAAGCCGGAGGATTTTGTGCTGGCCACCATCCACCGCCCCCACAACACCGATTATCCGCAGCGCTTATCGGGCCTGCTGCAGGGGCTGGCGCAATTGGATGAACCGGTGATTCTGCCCATTCATCCCCGCACGCGCAAGAAAATTGCCGATTTGGGCCTGGATGAAGCATCGTTGGCTGCCCGCGGCCTGCGCATCATTGCGCCGGTGGGCTATTTGGATATGCTCATGCTGGAACAAAACGCGCGCATCATCATCACCGATTCCGGCGGTATCCAAAAAGAAGCCTATTTCTTCCAGAAACCTTGCATTACTCTGCGCCACGACACCGAATGGTGGCAGACTGTGGAGATTGGCTGGAATGTGCTGGTGGGCTGGGATGTGGAGAAGCTCGCGCATTATGCGCACGCGCTGGCCCCCGCGGGCCCGCAACCGCCCCTCTTTGGCGATGGCCACGCCGCTGAGAAGATTGCCGCGATCTTAAGTAGCTGTACCTTTGAAACTTGAGAATAGCGCTGGGCCTCTGGGCGAAGGGCGAAGATGGCAACCACAGATGGCACAGATTTTCTTGAGCGTTTCTTGTAACGACTAACGTACCCGACTTCAATCACCACAAAGGCACAAAGACACTAAGAACACCAAGAATTTCAAAGCTTTTTCTTTTCTTCGTGCCTTTGTGGCTTCGTGTC
>CAZMDD010000091.1:0-16059 GCA_964565065.1 uncultured Caldilineales bacterium
TCATCGCCCGGGCATTCCAAAAGATGGGGGACGCGGCACAGGCTCGGAAATGGTATCAGGCTTATCTAGACCATGCGCCCGAAGGGGACTTTGCCTTGCAAGCACAGGAATTTTTGCAAACAAAAACGTCCCCCTGATCAGCTATCCCGCCTCGCATCATTCAGCGTAGCCCCCCATCAGACTAAAAATCAGTCCTATATTGGTTTTTTTTCGACTTTAGGTGTAAACTTATCGATGGTAACGACTAACGTACCCGACTTCAATCACCACAAAGGCGCAAAGACACTAAGAACACCAAGAATTTCAAAGCTTTTTCTTTTCTTCGTGCCTTAGTAACTTTGGTGCTTTTTTCTGGATAGAGGTGAACAGTTACTCGACGAAAGCGCTTTTCTTGTGTCTTTTTGTACGTGTGTGGTGAAATCGTCTGAAAAGCGTCTTTATAATCTTTGCTTTGATACACCTGTCGTAACGACTAACGTACCCGACTTCAATCACCACCAAGGCACAAAGACACGAAGAACACCAAGCATTTCAAACCTTTTTCTTTTCTTCGTGCCTTGGTGGCTTCGTGTCTTAGTGGTTTCTAGCCGGGCTACCTTAGTAGTAACCACCTGTCAAAGCTCATTCAAACCTATTGAGAAATTTTTATGACCGAACAAAAACGCCTGAAATCTGCACTCTTTGTAGATTTCGACAATATCTATCTGGGGCTGCGTCAATTGGATGAAGACGCGGCTGAAAAATTCGCATCCAATCCCGCACACTGGCTAAAATGGCTGGAAGAGGGCATGCCAGGACTGGCCGATCAGGGAAAGACATCAGAAAAACGTGATATTCTCATCCGCCAGTGCTATCTGAATCCCCGTGGTTTTCAGCAATACCGCCCCTACTTCACCCGCTCCGCCTTTTCGGTGGTCGATTGTCCCTCTCTGACATCGCAGGGGAAGAACAGCGCCGACATTTATATGGTGATGGATATTCTCGACACCCTCACCCATCCCACGCACTTTGATGAATTCATCATTCTTTCCGGCGATACCGATTTTATGCCGGTGATGCTGCGCTTACGGGAATATGATCGACGAACGACCATTCTTTCTGCCGGGCCTGCCGCTGCCGCCTTTTTAGCTGCGGCCAACCTCATCATCAGTGAAGATGTTTTCATCGAACATGCGCTGGATGTGGGCGGCGAGGAAGGACGCAAAAGCAATGGTGGCGCCACAGTGACCTCCACCGCCACGCCCGAGCTGCTGGATGCCATCGCCGAGAAACTTTATGCCGAAGCCAGCGCCAATGGCGAAATTCTGGCCACCTTCCTGCCCAAACTCTACCGCAACTTCCCCGAATTCCGCCGTGATAGCAATTGGCTGGGCTTCTTCTCGCTGCGGGCGCTGACCACGCATCTCTGCCAGCGTAACCCCAACCTGCGCATCACCGAAGGCGATCCTTGGCGTGTCACCGTAGCGCTGCCCCGCTCCCGCAAGAAATCTGCTCGCCAAAGCAATGGCAAAAGTGCTTACAACAGCAATGAAGATAAACTGCGTCGCCGCATCGTTGATTTGGTGCGTCGCATGGTCGCCGATTCTTCGGAACCCATCCTCATGGGACGGGCGGCCCAAGAGGTCATCAACCGCACCGGTAAACAAGTGCTGGAAAGTCATTGGGCGGGCGCAGGAACCTTCAAAAATCTGCTGCAAAGTGAAGAAAACCTGGGCATTGAGATTGCAACATCCCCCTCGCCAGGCTATCTTTATGACCCCGAGCGCCACGCCTTGCCCCGCGAGGATGAAATGGCCCGGAAAGAGGAAGATGTACCGCCAAAACTGGCTGAATTCAGCAAACGCATCAGCCGCATCACCGGTGCGCCCAATCTTACTCCGCGACAATATGCCATGCTGTTCACTGCCATGGCCGAAGACCTTAAAGAACACACCTACCATCTTACCTCCACCTCCAAAGCAGTTCGTGACCGCGTTATCGAGTGGGGAGAGGCAATCTCCCGGGCCAATATCAACAACGTGCTCAAGGGCGTGGCCTACGCCAAACATCGGTTCAGCAAGCGCGATACGCCGCAAAGCCTGGCCCGGGTATATCGTTCGTACCTGCTTTCACGCTGCGAAGATGCCGAGCTGGAACTTTCGCGTGAAGAAAAACGGCTGCTGCGCGAATGGATTGAAGGGGGCCTGCGCGACTTGAAAAAGAAAAAGGATGAGAAGAAAAATGGCGACGCCAAAGCTACCGAAAATGGCGATGTTGCCAAAACTGCACCAACCAACGGAAAAGAAGGCAAAAAGAAATCCCGCAAACCTTCATCATCCCGCAAAAGCGCCGAGCTCAAAAAAGAGGCAAAGGCATAAAACAGGACTCAAAACAAAAGCCCCCCGGCTCATTTCGGGGGGCTTTTGTTACGTTGTCGTAAAAGCGCTAAACTAAAGCACCTTATCCATGTTGGCAATCAAGGCATCGCCAAACTCGGAACATTTAAGCTTGGTAGCGCCCTCCATCAGACGCTCGAAGTCATACGTAACTGTCTTGGCCTGGATGGTGTATTCCATGGTCTTGTTGATGAGATCAGCCGCTTCGTTCCAACCCATGTAGCGGAACATCATCTCGCCGGAAAGGATGACTGAACTGGGGTTGACTTTATCCAGCCCGGTGTATTTGGGAGCTGTGCCATGGGTAGCCTCGAAAATCGCTGCGCCCGTTTCGTAGTTGATGTTAGCGCCAGGAGCAATACCAATGCCACCCACCTGGGCTGCCAGGGCATCGCTAATGTAGTCGCCATTCAGATTCAGAGTGGCAATCACATCATATTCCAGCGGGCGAGTGAGAATTTGTTGCAGGAAGGCATCGGCGATGACATCTTTAATGATGATTTCGCGGCCATCTTCCAGAGTGATGACCTGCCAGGGGCCGCCATCCAAATCCTTCGAGCCGAATTCTTCTTTGGCAACCTGATAGCCCCAATCGCGGAAAGCGCCTTCGGTGAACTTCATGATGTTGCCCTTGTGAACCAACGTAACCGATTTGCGGTTATATTTGATGGCATAGTTGATGGCATCACGCACCAGACGCCAAGTTCCCTCTTTGGAAACCGGCTTGATGCCAATGCTGGAGGTTTCGGGGAAGCGGATTTTATCCACACCCATCTCATTTATAAGATAGTCCACCATCTTCTTGGCTTCATCGCTGCCAGCCATCCATTCGATGCCGGCATAGATGTCTTCGGTGTTCTCACGGAAGATAACCATGTCGATGTATTCGGGGTGTTTGACCGGGCTGGGAGTTCCCTTGAAGTATTTGACCGGGCGCAAGCAAACATAAAGATCAAGCATTTGGCGCAAAGCCACATTCAGGCTGCGGAAACCGCCACCAATGGGGGTGGTCAGCGGGCCCTTGATGCCCACCAGAAATTCGCGATACGCATCCAGGGTTTCTTGGGGCAGCCAGGTATCGCCGCCGTAGGTCTCGACAGCCTTCTCACCGGCATACGTTTCCATCCACACCAAACTGCGCTTGCCGTTGTAAGCTTTTTCAACCGCTGCTTCCAGCACACGATGCGAAGCGGCCCAAATGTCGGCGCCTGTGCCGTCACCTTCGATGAAAGCGATGATGGGATGATCCGGGACATTGAGTTTGCCATCTTTGATGGTGATTTTTTCACCGTTGGTCGGGACTTTGATTTTTTGATAAGCCATTGTTCTTATTCCTTTTTTGATGAATATGGGTTTGCGTCATTGCATTTTTAGTTGTCAAGGATAATCCTTGTGCCTTACATGATAACCCACAGCCAAGGTTCCGAGCAAAAGCAGTTGGTCAAAAAAAGAAGCTCTTCAAGAAAAAGAAGGAAGGCTTACACTACTCATAGCGCAGAGCATCGATGGGGTGCAGGCGGGCCGCACGCAGCGCCGGAAAACTACCGAAAAAGAGCCCTACCAGGGCGCTAAACCCGGTGGCTAGCAAGATGGAATCCAGCGAGACAATCGCGGTCAGGTCATCTGAAAGGCTGGCAATGCCCTGAGCGCCCACAAAACCCAAAATCATGCCGATGATGCCACCAATCAGACTTAGCACCATGGCCTCTACCAAAAATTGCAGCAGGATGTCGCGACGTTTGGCCCCCACCGCTTTACGCAACCCAATCTCCCGTGTGCGCTCAGTCACCGAAACCAGCATGATGTTCATAATGCCAATGCCTCCCACCAGCAAGCTGATGGCCGCAATGCCCCCCAAAAAGGTAGTCAGCACTTTGGTGATGCTGCTGGCAATATCCAAAATATCGGCCTGGTTGATGACACTGAAATCATCTTCGCCCAGATAGGTGATGTCGTGACGACTGCGTAACAGGTCTTCAATTATTGCCGCGGTCTGGCCAAGATTTTTATCATCATCCACTTTGGCCAAAATAATAGAAAGGGTGGGCTCACCACGGGAGCTGCGCAGATAAGGGAACAATCGGGCCTGCGAAGTGGTGAAAGGCACAAAAACCACGTCATCAAAACTGCCAAAACTGCCGCCCCCCTTCTTTTCCATAATCCCCACCACGCGGAATTGAATGTTTTTGATGCGGATGCTTTGCCCGATGGGGTAGGTTCCATCAGGAAAGAGCTTGTCCGCGACATTCACACCAAGCACGGCAGTTCGGGCCTCGCTGGTTACATCTTCTTCGCTGATGAACCGTCCCTCCTGGGGATAGAAATCGCGCACAAAGGTGTATTCTTCGTTGGTGCCCACCACCGAGACCGAAAGCGAAGTCTTGGCAAATGAGACATTGGCCTGGCCATCCGCCTCGGGCACAACAGCCAACAGATGCGGCACTTGCAATGGGTCACGAATGGCCTGCCAATCGCCCGTGGTGAGTGGCTTGCTGGGCCGACGCATGCGCGGATCGCCCGGATGGGATTCTTTAAGGCTGCCAGGCACAACAATCAACAAATTCGAGCCAGCGGATTGCAATTGGCCCGAAATCATGGCCTGCACCCCTTTACCTACGCTCATCAGGGCAATCACCGCGCCCACGCCAATGATGATGCCTAGCATGGTCAGGATGGAGCGCATTTTATTGGCGGTTAACGCCCGCAAGGCAATGCGAAATGATTCCATCAGGTTCATGGGGTCACCTTCTTTTGTGGGATAGCATAGATATGTTCGCCAGCAAGCCGCTGCGCTTTTACCGGCTCATCGCTGATGACGCGGCCATCGCGCAGGCGGATAATGCGCCGCGTGTGTTGCGCGATCTCCGGCTCGTGGGTCACAAAGATGATGGTGATACCCTGTTGCTCGTTGAGTTCCTGGAAGATGCGCATAATCTCGGCGCCCGATTGCGAATCGAGATTGCCGGTGGGTTCATCGGCCAGGATGATGTTGGGACGATTGACCAGGGCCCGGGCAATGGCCACCCGCTGCTGCTGCCCGCCCGAAAGCTCATTAGGTCGATGTCGCACCCGGTCCGAGAGCCCCACCATCTCCAGCGCTTCTAAAGCCCGCTGCCGCCGATCTTTTGCCCCGGCATAAATCAGCGGCAATTCCACATTGGCCAGTGCAGAGGTGCGGGGCAACAAGTTGAAATTCTGAAAAACGAAACCAATCTGCCTGTTGCGGATTTCAGCCAACTCGTTATCGCTGAGACTCCCCACATCCACGCCATCCAGCTCGTAGCGGCCACGGGTAGGCACATCCAGCGCACCGGTGATGTTCATCAAGGTGGATTTGCCAGAACCTGAGGGGCCCATAATCGAAACAAACTCGCCGCGAGCAATCTGCAACGAAACACCACGCAGGGCATGTACCTGAAACTCGCCCATCTGATAAACCTTGGTCACATCGGTCAGGGCGATGATGGTTTGTTGATCGGGCATGACTCAGCCTCCGCCAAAGAGCTGCTTGCGCATCATCTCGCCTGTGCCGATGCGACGAATGGCCAGTTCATCCCCTTCTTCCAGGCCCGAGATGACCTCGCTGAACTGTTCATTGCGCAGCCCCAGCTCAATATCCACCCGAGTGGGCACGCCATCTACGATTTTTTCCACATAGGGCTTGCGCGTAGTTTCATCTAGGTGCATCACCCGATTGGGCACAAGCAACACGCCCACCGCTTGCTGCGTAACAATGGCCACAGTGGCGGTCATGCCGCTGCGCAGGGGCTGCCCCGAGGCATCGAGATTGATGATGACTTCGTAGGTGACGATGGTGCTGCCGCCCACCGAGGCACTGGTGGCAACGGGTGCGATGCGTGCGACCTGGCCCGAAATTTCGGCGTCATCCAGTGCATCCACGGTAACATGAGCTGTTTGTCCCACCTTGATGTGCCCGATGTCCAGTTCATCGACATTGAGTTTGATGTGAAAACCGGATGGATCGGAGATGACCATGGCTGCCCGCGAGGGTGAGGGGAATTCGTTGGTGTGAATGTTGATGCTGCCAACAATGCCGGCGATGGGCGCGATTAACTGTGTATTTTTTAAACCCAGCTCCGCAGATTCGATGCCAATGCCCGCCTGCTCTACCTGCGTTTCCAGCACTGCTAAATCGGTGGCTTTGGGCCCGGCCTGCAAGCGGGCCAACGAGGCTTCGGCCTGAGCGATGGCAGCATCGGCTGCGGCAATTTGCGCCAGAGCCTGCGCCTTTTTGCTGGCGGTGGCAGGAGCCAGCGTCACCGCCAGATTAGCCTGAGCGGTTTCATAATCGATGGTGGCCTGCTCCAGTTGAATGGCCTGGGGCATCATCGAGGCGTTGGGCATGGATGCGATTTTATCATAATTTTCTTGGGCATGTTTTAGCGCCACTCGGGCCCGTTCGAGCTGCGATTGCGCCACCTTGCGTTGATTGGCGCTGGGCCCGTTCAATAAATCCTGATACGCAGCTCGGGCCGCATCAGCCTGGGCCCGGGCCGATGCCACCTGCGCCTGCGCCGCCGCGATATCTGTTTCATCGGCAGAGGCCTTGGCTTTGGCCAAATTAGCCTCGGCCAGCTTTTTATTCACCTGCGCCTGTTTGAGCTGCAATTGCAATTCATCATCTTCCAGGCGGGCAAGAACCTGGTTTTGTTCGACCTCATCGCCGACCTCCACCAAAATCTCTTTGACCTTGCCCGAGCCCTTAAACGAAAGCTTGACCTCTACATTGGGTTCGATGACGCCGGTGGATGAAACAGTGGCGAAAATATCACCCTGTTCAACTGTGTAAATTTCGTAATCAGGCTCAGGAGTCTCCTTCTTCTGGGCAGATTGCTGGTAAACGAACCAGGAGCTGCCACCAACAACAGCTAAAATCAACAAAGCAATCAGGGCTCTGCGCATAACAGTATCCTTTGAGATAAGCAATTTGAAAACGCAGCAGGTGCGCTAATGAAAGTGTACTAACCGATGCTAGTCAATCGGAGCAGGGCCACGGGCAATAATCCCAGACCCAAATAAATCAGGGCATAGATGAGCGTCATGGTCATGCTGGCTCCCGCTTTGAGTTTGCCAACAACTCTGAGCAGCAAAAAAACAAGAATCAGATGCCAGATGGCAAAAACATCGACCTGGGCCGCCAAGGCGAACAGCACGCTGCCCTGGTCTTTCAGGTCATCACCTGTGGCCAGCAAAACCGAAAGGCCCTGATAATGAATCATCGAATGGGTGGCCAGGCTCCAGATGAGCTGCACGAGCGACCGAAGCGCCAGAGGAACCCAGGTCCAGACTACAGCCGCCCACAAATGGCTGGCCTTGATAGAATCTCCCAAAAAGGAGATGCCAAAATAGAGGATGAGCAAGCTGAGGGCCCAGCCAAAGAGCAGGCCCAGCGTTGTGCTGGTTGTAGCTGTTAGCATCAACGGGCCCGGTGTGGTCATACGCTCCACCATTGAGCGGGCCGCGTCCGCCTGCTCGGGCGTCATGTTACTCAGGCTCAGAGCAGCGCCCTTTTTGGCAGCCTCGATTTGCATGGGCATCGTCGCTCCCACATACAAAAGGGGCAGCAGCAGCGCCAGCAAACCTGGAAACCACCAACTTTTGATTTGAACACTGCTTACCCGCTGCAAGGCCAAGCTGGGTGCGGTCAGAATATCCCAAAAGTTGATCCAAAAGGGCGCTGGCTTGAGCGATGGCGAGGAAGTTGTCATGGAGGAACCTCACAAATCAAGTCGAGACAGAAGGCATGGCTCAAATTTAGTTCGATGTGTTATTATACGCCCTTTTCGAAAACTACGCAACTATGTGCCTGGGGAAGTGAAACTTGATGCTGCTGCCAGGCGCGCTCGCAAGCGCCGAACCGAATCATCGATAGCCACTTTTCAAACTTTAGTAAAATATGCAAATAACGCGATGGTTTTTGATTATTTTGGGTAAAAATGTGATAATTTTTAGTCCGAAAGATATAAATCGATAGGAAACGTTCTTTTGCCGAAATGAAATTTGACAAAGCCCCCTCTTTCGTGATGCAATCGCGGCGTCAACCATGCAGGTGTTCTCGCCACAAGAACGACACTGCATGTCATCTCATTTTTCCCGGAGGAACCTGATGCCATCCACCACAAACATTATTGAACCGGAGCAATTTATCAATCTGGAAGATCGCTGGGGCGCACACAACTACGCCCCGCTGGAAGTTGTCCTTGCGCAGGGTAAAGGTGTCTGGGTTTATGATGTCCAGGGCAATCGTTATCTGGATTGCCTGAGCGCATATTCCGCGGTCAACCAAGGCCACGCTCATCCCCGCATTTACGAAACAATGCTGGCCCAGGCCCGCCGCCTGCCGCTGACTTCACGTGCCTTTTACAATGATCAATTGGGCCCCTTCTATCAAACACTGGCCAAGTTTAGTGGCTATGAGATGATTTTACCCATGAACACTGGCGCCGAAGCGGTTGAGAGCGCCATCAAGGCTGCACGCAAATGGGGGTACACAATCAAAGGTGTGCCCGCAAATCAGGCAGAAATCATCGTTTGTGACGGGAATTTCCATGGTCGCACCACCACCATCATCAGCTTTTCATCCGAGACGCAATATCGGGCGGGCTTTGGACCCTTTACGCCCGGGTTCAAGAGTATTCCTTACGGCGATGCCAAGGCCTTACAGCAAGCCATCACCCCCAACACCGTCGCCTTCCTGGTAGAGCCGATTCAGGGCGAAGGGGGCGTGATTGTGCCTCCCGCAGGCTATCTTGAAGAAGCAGCAGCGTTGTGCGCCCGCAACAACGTTCTATTCATGGCTGATGAAATTCAAACAGGCCTGGGACGCACGGGCAAACGTTTTGCCTGCGATCACGAAAGTGTCAGGCCCGATGTCATGATCCTGGGCAAAGCGCTCTCGGGCGGCTTTTATCCTGTTTCGGCTGTGTTGGCCAGCAAAGAGGTGCTGGGCGTCTTCACACCAGGTGATCATGGCTCTACCTTTGGCGGCAACCCACTGGGGGCAGCCATTGCCCGCACTGCCATCACCATCTTGCAAGAAGAGGGCATGATTGAAAACGCTGCACGACTGGGACCCTACTTTATGGAACGCCTGCGTGCCATGAATAGCCCCCACGTGAAAGAGGTGCGGGGTAAAGGCTTGATGATTGGCGTCGAGCTATGGCCCCAAGCTGGCAAGGCCCGTCAATTCTGCGAGGCCCTGCGCCAGGAGGGCATCCTGGCCAAAGATACCCACGGCACAGTCATCCGCTTTGCACCACCTCTGATTATCACCAAAGAAATTCTGGATTGGGCACTGGTGCGCATCGAAAAAGTGCTGACCTGACCTGACATTACCAGGGGCGGCCAGGGCATGATTTGCTTGCCGCCCCTGTTTCAGGTATGCTTCTTGCATGATGAAACGACTCATTATCAAATTTACCATCAACGCCTTTTTGCTGTGGCTCACTGCCCACTATGTGGATGGCATGGCGCTCTCTGCGCGCTGGGGCGATATTATTCGGGTAACGGTGTTGTTCAGCTTGTTCAATACATTGCTCAAACCACTGGTCAATCTCTTGACCCTGCCACTTTCGATAATGACTCTGGGCCTTTTCCGATTGGTGGTCAACGCGGCAATGCTGTGGCTGGTAGCCAGCAACTCTCCTGCGCTCAGTTTTAGTGGTGCCACGTCCGAAAAACTTACAGCGCTGGCCCTGGCAACGCTGGCCATCACCATGGGCGGGGCGTTATTGGGACGTTTGTTTGTTGATAGCTAAGTAAGCTTTCAGTAGATGATGCTATGAAAGTTGGAATGTAACGGTTCAGCGCTCTCTGGAGTGTACCACCAAGGCACCAAGAATTTCAAAGCTTTTTCTTTTCTTCGTGCCTTGGTGGCTTCGTGTCTTCGTGGTTTCTAGCCGGGCCATCTTAGTAGCAACAAAGCATCAAGAAAAATCTGTGCCATCTGTGTCATCTGTGGTTGCAATGACGGATTTTAGCGCCAAAGCTATTTTCGTCGTTGGTCGAGAAGCACAGCGCTTTTTTCAAGTTTCAAATGCGCAGCTATTTAAGTGGTTGATGCTATGAATTTGAACCAAACCTGGTTGTGATCTGTTTTGGCTTCTGCGCAGTTTGCTTTACCAATTCTCTGGGCCCGCGGTGGGACGCAGCCACTGTGTGGGAGGGGCGGGCGTGGGCGTAGCCATGGGGGTGGGAGGCTGTTCCCGCTCGACAATGAATGGTGGCGTTTGTGCCATACGCCATTGCCACAACCACACAAAGGCCACCACCAACAGCGTAATCAGCAACCATTTGAGCGCCATGGGAACCCACGGATGCCGCCAGGGCATGGTGCGCAAGTTAAGTGTCGGCGTTGTGGGACGCACAGTGGGAGGTACAGCGCCGCGTACATAGCTGGGGATGGGGTGCTCACCCTGACGCATGAAGCGTGAGCATGAGCGATAGCGCCCTCCCAGGCAGTAACGTGTTTGTTGCGCCCGCGGCAAGTAGATGGATGAGGCCAGCAAACAGCGATTTTGCTCGTGGGGCAGCGGCTGCTCTCCCGTTTGCTGGTTCCAGCGCAAATGGGGGCAAACTTGATGGGAGGAAGATTCAGACATGAGGGAGTTCATGGGGCGTCGGGCGCACGCCGACCCGATGCAAAAAGATGATAGGAGGCTACCGGCATGTGGATGGGCAAGAGTTCCAGGGCAAAGAGTGCTGTTTCACCCGGAGCCAAATCGGCAGGGTGTGCGGCGTCTTGCTGCACAGCAATGACCGCACCCGCAGCATCATACAAAATGATGTCTACCGAGATGTCCAATGCCGTATCAGGGCTGCGGTTGATCACTTCGCCGCTAAGGCTGTAAAGTGTTTCGCCAACCGGCTGCGCCATCACATGTTCTACACTAAGGGCATCGTGATAAAAAGGCAAATGCGCGGGCCAGGCCTGGATGATGCGGCATTGATAGCTGGCAAACTCGGGCGGGCGCGGCGAAAAGTGAAATCCAAAACCGGCGGTATCGCCTGGCAACAGGTGTGTTTGCATAAGATTGGTTTGCGCACTGGCCACCACCTGGCCCGCAGCATCCAGCAAATCAAGCTGCACCACCACGCCCTCGACCGCGGTTTCGGCCTGCAAGGTTGTTTGCCCCAGCGCCCAAAGCTCATTCTGCTGCTCCCAAAAGGTCATCTCGCCGATGCGCATGGCTGGCAGCGTTGGCTGTGGTGTGGGGGTTCCCTGGTTTAGGCGGGATGCCAGGTCGGTGGGGATGATGATTTGTTGGCCTATCAGCAAGCCGCGCGGGTTCGTGATGCCGTTAATCTCCTGGATGGCCTGCACGCTAACGCCATATTTTTGCGCCAAACCGATGAGTGTGTCGCCACTTTGCAGGGTGTGCAAGATGGGCGTGGGCTCAGGAGTGGGGGTGGCGGTGGGTGCGGGCGTGGCTGGCACGGGCGTGGCCGTTGCTATGGAGAGGGGCGCTGGCGCGGGCGTGGTTGGAACGATAGTTGGCGCAGGTGTGGCTGTGGGGGTGATGGTGGGCTCGGGCCGGGTGTACACCGCGCCGCAACTGCCAAGAAACAACATCGGCAGGGATAAAATCAAAAATAGCACCAGCGTTTTGCAGGTATGCAGCATTCGGGTAAGATGGAGATGTAGCGAGATGAGGCCAGATTGAGCACCTGGCTCCACGATTATACACAGGATTTGCAAGCGCCCGAAATCATGGGAGCTGTTTCAAAATCGGCGCAGCGGGCGGGAGATGTGTTGCATGGCTTTGCGCCTGCGCATCATGCCCCCGCGCATGAGCTGACTACAACAAAAAAGCGCCAGCCTTTCGACTGACGCTTAGGTGCCCCCGCTCCGACTCGAACGGAGACGCCCGATGGGCACAGGCCCTCAACCTGCCGCGTATGCCAATTCCGCCACGGGGGCGCACCTGGACTCAATTATACGAACAGAGGCCCTCCTTGTCAACATTTGACTAAATCTATTACAATGGTTGTTCAACATCGCGATGCCAAATGACACACTTTTGGGCATCCTTCCACTACCGCTCCTCGAATAATTTGAATTTTATGCTTTTTTCCTTTTGCAGTCCCCCATTTTTCTCTAATCTTTCCCATCGCATCACTGCTTTGCTGTTGGCAGGGGAGTGTGTGCAATGAAGTTGGTTTTGGATGCTATGGGGGGGGATTATGCGCCGGCAGAGACTGTGGCCGGGGCTGTCGATTATGCCCGCAAATCGGGCCACACCATCTTTTTGACCGGGCCCGAGGCGCTGATTCGAGCTGAGCTGGTCAAGCATGAGACTGCGGGCCTGCATTTGTCTGTGGTCGATGCACCTGACATCATTGCCATGGAAGAACGTCCAGCCATGGCGGTGCGGCGCAAAAAGAAGAATTCGTTGGTGGTAGGCATGAAACTGGTGCAAGAAGGCGCGGCCGATGCGTTTTGCTCCGTAGGCAACACGGGCGCTGTGCTAACTGCCGGTCATTTGGTCTTTCGGCGCATTCCCGGCGTGCATCGGGCGGTGTTGGTAACCCCTTTTCCCAATGCCCGCGGGCTGCACATTTTTGGCGATGTAGGCGCCAACACCGATTGCCGCCCCGAGTGGCTGGTGCAGTGGGGACATTTGCAGGCCATCTACGCAGAGGCCCGGCTGGGCATTTCTGCGCCCACCGTGGCGCTGCTTTCTAATGGCGAAGAGGAGGGCAAGGGCAATCAATTGATTCGGGCCGCGCAAGAGCTGATGCGCCAGGAATCAGACCTGAATTACATCGGCGTTGTGGAGCCCAAGGAGATGATTGCCGGCAAGGCGGATGTGGTTGTGACCGATGGTTTTACCGGAAACATCGCCATCAAGTCGGCAGAGGCCGTGGCCAGCTATCTCTTTGCCACCATCAAAGAAGAAATCATGGCCCGTCCGGTGGCCAAGATGGGCGCATTGTTGGCCAAGCCCGCCTTCAGAGCTACCGCGCTTCGGTTGGATGATAAAAAATATGGTGCGGGCCTGTTGTTGGGACTCAATGGCCTGGTCACGGTGGGGCATGGCCGCTCGAAACGGGAGAGCATTTATTATGCTTTGGAATCGACAGCCCAGCTTGTGGCCGCCGACATGATGCAAAAAACGCGTAGCAAAATTGAAACACTCCTTCACACACAGCAAAAAGGTTCAAACGCATGACCCAATCATTTTCACGACAGCAGCTCATCGAATTGAGCAAACGCCTGCAAGGTGCCCCCGCTTCGGTTCGGGAGTTGCTAATGCACACCTTGCAGGCCCTCCAATCTCCGAATATCCATCCCGTAGCCGCGGCCGAGGCTGTTTTGCAGCGCACCAAAGGGCTTTCGCACGATGTGATTGAGCAGGCGTTGTACTTGGCGCGTGAAGGCATCCGTCGCCGCGTTGTGGTAACAGGCATTGGTGCGATTACCGCGGTGGGGGAAGGCGTTTCTGAGATGTGGCAAAATTTGCTGGCCGGGCGCTCAGGTGTCGATTACGTAACCTTGTTCGATGCTTCGCAGTATCCCACTCGCATTGCCGCTGAAATCAAAAACTGGGATCCTACCCGATTTATCCCTCGTAAAGAGGCGCGGCGCATGGCCCGTTGTTCGCAATTTGCCGTGGGCATTGCCGAGCTGGCGCTGCAGGATGCCGGACTTCCCACAGACCAGAAGCTGGGTGAGCGTACCGCTACAGTCATTGGCACGGGGTTGGGAGGCTTCGACATTTATCAGGAAAGTGTGTGGCAAGCGGCTAAGCGCGATAAATTTCGGGTGAGTCCCATGGTTGCGGTAGGGGGATTGCCCAACATGCCCGCTTTTCACATCAGTCAGCGCTTTGGTGTGACCGGGCCGTTGAACACAGTGGTTACAGCTTGTGCCGCGGGCACGCAGGCAGTGGGCGAAGCTGCTCAGCTCATCCGGCACGGTTACGCCGATACTGTGATTTCCGGCGGTGTCGAAGCGCTGATTGGTCACATGTTCTTTTCAGGATTTTCTTCGATGAAAGCCATTAGCACCAACAATGACCCGCCACAACGGGCCAGTCGTCCTTTCGATAACAATCGCGATGGGTTCATCATCGGCGAAGGTGGCGCTGTGCTGATTCTGGAATCCCTGGAAAAGGCCTTGGCGCGCGGCGCCCGAATCTATGCCGAAATTTTGGGCCACTCCGCGTCGGCAGATGCGCACCACGTGGCCGCACCCCATCCGCAGGGCGCAGGGGCTATCAATGCCATGCGCTGGGCCTTGCAAGATGCGGGCATCCAACCGGAAGATGTGGATTATATCAACACGCACGGAACCAGCACTCGCCTGAACGATGCCACCGAGACCAAAGCGATCAAGCAGGTTTTTGGCGAACACGCTTATCATTTGGCTATCAATTCCACCAAATCGATGCTGGGGCATGCTTTTGGCGGCTCCGGCGCCATCGAAGCGGCTGTTTCGGCACTCAGTGTGCAGCAGGACATCATACATCCCACCATCAATTACGAAACGCCCGATCCGGTATGCGATTTGGATTACACGCCCAACAGCGCCCGCTCGCTGCCGGTAAACATTGCACTTTCTAACTCCTTTGGCCTGGGTGGACAAAACGCCTGTCTGGTTATGAAGAAGTATGAGTAGCCCACGTGGCTGCACCACCATCATTCAATCCATTCTCCTCTCACACTCATTTTTGGCATCTTATGCGCATTTACGCTAACAAAACCCTCATCACCAAGAAAGGCATTCTCGGACGCCGGATTAGCATGGCCGGCCTCATCATTTTGGGCATTGGCATGTTGTCCTCCTTTGCCCCATCCTTCATCCAAAAATGGCAAAACAGCGGTAACGCTCTGGCTCAGAACAGTTTCGTGCAGTGGGTTTTTACGGGCGGCTGGATTTATCTCTCGATGGGCGCCCTGATTTTGGGATTCATCCTGGGGCAGATTGGGAATTTTTACATGCGGCGATTTTTGCGCCCGGTGCGCCCGGATATGATTATTTCGCGGGCGCTGAAAGGCTTTGACGACCGTAATCGGTTGTATGTTTGGGCCAGCCCCGTTGATTTGGTGGCTGTGGGTCCCGCGGGCATTTTTACCTTTGCTACCCGCGATACCGGCGGCAAGATTACTCTGCGCAATGGCAAGGTGAAAACACCCTTTTCGCTGCGTAAAATTCTCTTCTTCTTCGGCGACGAAAGCTTGGGGCGCCCGCTGGATGAGGCTAAAAGTGATGCTGCCCGGTTGACTGACTGGTTGAGCGAGCGGGTTGAGGGTGAGATTGAAGTGACACCGCTGGTAGTTTTTACCAACGACAAAGCTGTTTTGACCATCGAAGATGACGATGTGCCGGTGCTTCACTACAAACAACTTAAATCCTTCCTGCGTAGCCAAAATCGCACCCGGCCCATCAACAAAAAGCTGTTATCGCAAGTGGTGGATGTGATGGATGCCTACGCAACAGCGTCAGGCGCAACAGCCACCGCCGCGACCGATGAGTAAAGGGCTGAAAAATGGCGTATTTTAGCGCCAAATCCATTTTCGGCAGACGCCCGTAAAGGAGTGAAAGTATGGCTTACAGCGAAAAAATTTTGACAGCGGCTGATGGTATCGCTATTTTTTTGCGTATCTGGACACCCGAGGTGAAGCCGCGGGCACTGGCTGTGCTGGTACATGGGCTTGCTGA
>CAZMDD010000092.1:0-15439 GCA_964565065.1 uncultured Caldilineales bacterium
CCCCCGCCCGCTCACGCCTCATCCGCGGCAATAGGCCCGAGTACCATCATCTGCGCGTTGCCATCCACACTTTGCCCCACCTCTACCGCAATGTCCTGAATCACGCCCGCCCGCTGCGCCCGAATCTCGTTTTCCATCTTCATGGCCTCTAAAATGATGAGTGGATCATTTTGGGCCACCACTTGCCCCTCCGCCACCAAAATCTTCACCACCAGGCCCGGAATGGGCGCAGTGACCGGCAGCTCGCCATCACTGGCTGTTACCTCGGCCCGGCTGCTTTCCATGCGTAAATGCCGCTCATCTGCCACCTGCACATCGAATGTACGCCCTTCCAGCGAAACACGGTAGCCTCGCTGCTGCTCCTCCATCACCACCTCGCACGAATGCTGATCCAAAAGCAGTGAATATAATCCCAACGGGTCAATCTGCACCAGATTGGCCTTCACCGGCGCACCATCCAAAAAAATGGCGCCATCGGGCGTGATTTCAATCTCGTAAGTGTTGTCTTCGATTTGGGCGATGTATTTCATGGTAATGGTTTGGTGAAATGTGATGCGAAAATCTATAACAAACGACGGAGCGCATTCAGCCGGGCGGCCTGACGCCATACCGAAATCTGGCCCGAGCCGCCATCTGCCTGCCCAATGCTCACCACTTGCTGGCTACGTCGATGCAGTAACATGGCCGAGGCAATGGCGGCCACCTGGCGCTTTTCTTCAATATCATCGGTGACAGGTGGCGAGTAGTCTTCCAGAAAACGGGTATCGAATTGGCCCCATTGGAAACGAGGCGTGTCCATCAGGCCCAGGTGGAAGGGGATGGTGGTTTTGACGCCTGCGATGCGATACTCGGTCAAAGCGCGGCGCATGCGCAAGATGACCTCGGCTCGATTATCCGCGTAGGCGATGAGCTTGGCAATCATGGGATCGTAGAAAAGCCCCACCTCCATACCCACAAACACGCCCGATTCGATGCGAATGCCCGGGCCCGAAGGCTCACGCAGCGCGGCGATGGTTCCGGTGGACGGCATAAAATGATTGGCGGGATCTTCGGCGGTGATACGGGTCTCCATGGCCCAGCCCTTCATTTGGATATCATCCTGGCTGAATCGCAACTTGCGGCCATCGGCAATGGCAATCATTTCCTTGACGATGTCTATCCCCGTAACCAACTCGGTGACAGGATGCTCCACCTGCAAGCGGGTGTTCATCTCCAAGAAGTAAAAATCGCCATTTTTATCCAGCAAAAACTCGATGGTTCCGGCAGAAACATAATCGACCGCTTTTGCCGCGGCCACTGCCACCGCGCCCATGCGCTGCCGCAAAGCTTCATCCACCGCCACCGAGGGGCTCTCTTCCACCAACTTCTGATGCCGGCGCTGAATGGAACATTCCCGCTCGCCCAGATGGACGACATTGCCGTGGGTGTCGGCCAAAATCTGGATTTCGACATGACGGGCCCCCACCACAGCTTTTTCGAGATAAACGGTGTCGTTGCCAAAGGCTTTTTGGGCTTCGCGGCGGGCCGATGCCAGCGCTGGCACCAAATCTTGGGGCTGATGGACCAGGCGCATTCCCTTGCCGCCGCCCCCCGCGCTGGCTTTCACCAGTACCGGATATCCGATTTCTGCTGCTGCGGCCAGCAGTTCGTCATCGCTGAGGCCCGCGGGTGTGCCCGGAATGAGAGGAACGCCGGCCCGGGCCACAGTCTCGCGGGCTGTCACCTTATCGCCCATGGCTGCAATGGCCTCGGGCGTGGGGCCAATGAAGGTGACGCCCGCCTGGGCACACGCCCGGGCAAACGCGGCATTTTCGGCCAAAAAACCGTAGCCTGGATGAATGGCGTCCGCGCCTGATTGGCGGGCCACATCGATGATGACATCACCCCGCAGGTAGCTTTGGCTGGCAGGCGCGGGCCCGATGAGCCAAGCTTCGTCAGCGTAGCGCACATGCAGCGCGTTGCGATCTGCTTCGGAGTAGACGGCCACGGTCTTGATGCCTCGCTCCTGGCAGGCCCGGATGATGCGAAGGGCGATTTCGCCCCGATTGGCAATGAGAATTTTCTGGAACATGGGCTTAGATGGAGTGAACGCAGATGACGCTGATACAACGCAGATAGAGGCGTGCCGTTCTATCTTTTGCTTCGCAGCACGAGCAATACTTGATCCGGCCCGAAGGGTTCGGGAGGAAGTGAGGCCACCGATTGCATGAGTCCGAAGCCGGGCCCGGGACGCAGGAATAAGCGCTGAATATCCTGCACCACAGCTTGCAGCGGCTGGCCGATGGGCACATCCAGGGCATCCTCCCACACTAGCTTCAGGTTGGCAATGCCGTAGAGCCACTCGCCCTCTGCGATGGCTACCGGGACATCATCGAAATTGCTGGCCAGCAGGGTGATGGGTGTAGGCGTATCCAGCAGCAGGTAGGTGATACTCAAATCCTCTTCTTCCCAGGCAAAGCTTTGGCGCACGCGCCCCGCGAACGCATAACGCGCGCCCGCTACCTGCGCCAGCACAGGCGTGAGCGGGCCTTGTGCCATGCTGAACCAGCCTGCGGCATCGTCAAAGGCCTCTTCGGCCAGCAGGTCGGTGGCAATCAGGATGTTCAGAAGCGCACCCGTTTTGATGCCCAAGTAGCGTTGATCATCAAATGTGTGGTCAGGAAGATGAAGGGTTAAAGACATGGTGCGTTATGATGAACGGCGCCGTGGACGGCGGCGGTTGGGACGACGTTTGGACTTTCGGGCCCGGGGCTGGGCTTTTTCTTGGGCCTCCTGAGGCATTGCCCGACGGTGCAGCGCATCGTGGTAAAAATCATCCACCAGCATAGCCAACAGATTTTGGCCATGTTCTGTTTGGATGAGCGTCTGCAGCATGGGCCCGAAACGTTTCATGCGCTCGATTTGCAGCTTGTCGCGGTCTCGCAGCTTGGCTTCTAGCAACGCGGTGGCCCGCTCCGAGACAATCGCGGCCACATCCTCATCGCTAGGCAAATCAGCCTCGTGCATGTTGATTTCGTAGCGCTGAGCAATGGTGCGCAGCTTGCGGGCCTCCAACTGGTTGACCAGGGAGATAGCTGTGCCTGCCGCTCCTGCGCGACCGGTGCGTCCGGCCCGGTGGATGTAATCTTCGTTATCTTCGGGCGGCTCGTAAAGAATGGCGTGAGAGAGCGCAGGAATATCGATGCCGCGCGAGGCCACATCGGTGGCCACCAAAAAGCGCAATTTGCCCGCGCGCACTTTATCCAGCACCCGCTCCCGGGCCTTTTGCGAAAGATCGGAGCTAAGTTCAGCCGCATCGTAGCCAAAGCGATTGAGTACCGTGGCCACATAATGCACTTTGTTGCGGGTGTTGCAGAAGATGAGCGCGGATTCGGGGTTTTCTACCTCGATGATGCGTACCAGGCTGCGATCTTTATCCATGCCGGGCACGATGTAAAAACGATGTTCCGTCTCGACCACATGCACATGGTCGCTGCTCAGGCTAAGATGTACTGGCTCGGTTAAAAACTCGTGAGCCAAACGCAGCACCCGTGGGGGAAAGGTGGCTGAGAACATGGCGGTATTAACGTGATGCTCAGGCAGATAGCCACGTACCGCGCGCATGTCCGGATAAAATCCCATGGAGAGCATCCGATCCGCTTCATCGAAAATGAGCATTTGCAGATGCCGCAACGAAAGATTGCGCTTGAGCAGGTGATCCAGCACCCGCCCAGGTGTGCCCACCACCAGGTGAGCACCCGCCTCGAACGCGGCAATTTGCGGGCCGTAGCTGGCGCCGCCGTAAACTGCAATGGTACGGATGCCACTTTCGCCCGCCAAAATGGAAGCCTCGGTGGCGACCTGCTTGGCCAACTCGCGGGTGGGAACTAAGATGAGAACCTGGCAGCTTTTTTTATCGGGATGAATGCGCTCCAGCGCGGGCAGTATAAAGGCGCCCGTCTTGCCGCTGCCTGTGTGCGATTGCACCAGCAAATCGTTGCCCGCCAACAGATAAGGCATCGATTTGGCCTGCACGGGCATGAGCTGCGGCCAACCGGCGTTAGCCGCGGCCTGCTGCAAGCGTTGCGGAAGGTCGGTTAATGTCAATTCTGGCAAAGTTTGGTTAGTCATAAGAAGAAATCGGTTCACTGACGCTTCATGAACCTACAGGGGGATATTGCCATGTTTTTTCCATGGATTGGTATCCCGCTTGTTGCGTAGCATTTCCAATGCGTTGATGAGCCGCGGGCGGGTTTCGTGAGGAATGATGATATCATCCACAAAACCGCGGGACGCGGCGATGTAGGGGTTAGCAAATTTCTGGCGATAAGCCTCTACCAGTTTGGCCCGCTCAGCCTCGGGGTCATCGGCTTGGGCAATTTGGCGGCGATAGATGATCTTGACTGCGCCATCGGGCCCCATGACCGCAATTTCGGCAGAGGGCCAGGCAAATACCAGGTCTGCGCGAATGTGGCGGGAGTTCATCACATCATAAGCGCCACCATAGGCTTTGCGGGTGATGACGGTGATTTTGGGCACAGTGGCTTCGGCGTAGGCATACAGCAGCTTGGCCCCATGTTTGATGATGCCGCCATGCTCCTGTGCCGTGCCGGGCATGAATCCGGGCACATCCTCGAAGGTGACCAGTGGGATGTTGAAGGCGTCGCAAAAGCGGATGAATCGGGCAGCTTTGGTCGATGCCTCACTATCCAGCACGCCCGCCAGCACCAGGGGTTGTTGGGCGATGATGCCTACGCTGCGCCCGCCCAGCCGCGCCAGCCCCACCAGGATGTTTTGAGCGTAATGTTCGTGAATCTCGAAAAAGATGCCATCATCCACCACATTTTTGACCACTGTTTTCATGTCGTAGGCGCTGTTGGGATTATCGGGGATGAGGTCATCCAAAAGCTTGTCTGCGCGGGTGGACGCATCGGTGGTGGGCAAATAGGGGGCATCTTCGAGATTGTTTTGCGGCAGGTAAGAAAGCAGTTGTTTGGCAATGAAGAGCGCATCATCCTCGCTTTTGGCCACGAAATGGGCGACGCCGCTCTTGCGGGCATGGGTGTAGGCCCCGCCTAGCTCCTCAAATGTGACATCCTCGTGCGTTACCGCTTTGACTACCTCGGGCCCGGTGATGAACATGTGCGATGTTTTATCCACCATGATGATGAAATCGGTGATGGCGGGTGAATAAACAGCGCCCCCCGCGCACGGGCCCATAATCAGCGAGATTTGCGGAATCACACCAGAAGCCAGGGTGTTGCGCAGGAAAATATCCGCGTAGCCTCCCAGCGAGATGACACCTTCCTGGATGCGGGCCCCGCCGGAATCGTTCAGGCCGATGACTGGTGCACCATTTTTCATGGCCATATCCATAATTTTAACAATTTTCTCGGCGTGGGTTTCAGAAAGTGAGCCACCAAAAACAGTAAAATCTTGCGAATAGACGTAAACCAGACGGCCCTCGATGGTTCCGTAACCTGTGACCACACCATCGCCCAGGGGCCGATTCGCTTCCAGGCCGAAGTCGTGGGAGCGATGTTGCACGAACGCATCCATTTCGCGGAAGGAACCGTTATCCAGCAAAAGCTCCAGACGCTCGCGGGCGGTGAGTTTGCCCTTTTCGTGTTGGCGGCGGATGCGGTCTTCGCCACCTCCCAGCAGGGTTTTGGCGCGCATTTTGCGCAGATGTGCAATCCGTTCTTGGTTCGTAATCATACCCGATTTCTCGCGGAGTGGTAAAGCTTGGTGTGTCGGGCGCACAGGGCAGGTGTGCGCAGCCTTTTTTCATTATAGTCGATAGTGCGGTGTTTTGGTGAATAGTGGGGAGCTTCGCGCGGGCCAGTCGATGTTGTGCGTCATTTGCGTAACATCAGTTACTAAAACACCCACAACGCGTTTTCGATGTGCAGGAAATTTTGGTGGTGGGTATTTTTACCTGATGGTAATTGTTTGCCGCCCGCCCGCGCCCGCCTCAACCTCCCACTGTCTTGTATTTCCGGCAGCGGGCTTCAGGTGTTAAAATAGCAGTGAAATGTTCTCTCCATTACTTTTTCTCAACGATGAGACACGAGGCGTAACATGATGCCCCAGTACATTGGCGCAGTTGATCAAGGCACCACCAGTACCCGCTTTATGATTTTCGATCGCAGTGGGCAAGTCATCAGCCAGCATCAGTTGGAGCATGAACAAATTTATCCGCAGCCCGGCTGGGTAGAGCATGACCCCATGGAAATTTGGGCCCGTACGCAAGAGGTCATGGCCACAACGCTGGCCAGGGCGGGCCTTGCTCCGGCCAATCTTGCGGCCATTGGCATTACCAATCAGCGAGAAACCACGGTGGTGTGGAATAAACACAGTGGGCAACCTTATTACAATGCCATCGTCTGGCAGGATACCCGCACCGATAAAATTTGCGCCCATCTGGCTGCTCATGGGGGACAAAATCGTTTTCGGGCCACCACTGGCTTGCCCCTGGCCACCTATTTTTCGGGCCCCAAGATTCAATGGCTGTTGGAAAATGTGCCCGGTTTGGCTGATGCTGCCCAGCGGGGCGATGCCCTGTTTGGTAACATGGATAGCTGGATCATCTGGAATTTGACCGGAGCGCATGTGACCGATGTGACCAATGCCAGCCGCACCATGCTGATGAATCTGGAAACTTTGGATTGGGATGAGGCGCTGCTGGCCCAGTTTGGCATTCCGCGAGCCATGTTGCCCCAGATTCGTCCTTCCAGCTATGCCGCAGGATATGGATTTTGGCAGGGCGTACCTATTTGTGGCGATTTGGGTGATCAGCAGGCCGCAACGATGGGGCAAACTTGTTTTGCGCCCGGCGATGCCAAAAATACCTATGGAACCGGCTGTTTTATGCTGATGAACACTGGGTCCGAGATTGTGCCCAGTGAGCACGGTCTGCTAACCACAGTGGCTTATCAACTGGGTGAGTCTCCCGCTGTTTATGCGCTGGAAGGCTCGGTGGCCATAGCGGGCGCACTGGTGCAATGGCTGCGCGATAATCTGAACTTCTTTGATTTTTCCCATCATGTGGAGGATTACGCCCGGGCCGTGCCCGATAGTGGCGGCATGTACCTGGTTCCTGCATTTTCGGGCTTGTATGCTCCTTACTGGCAAGCCGATGCCCGCGGGGTGATGGTGGGCCTGACACGATTTATCACGAAAAATCATATTGCCCGGGCCGCGCTGGAAGCCACTGCCTACCAAACTCGCGAGGTGCTGGAAGCCATGGAGCAGGATTCGGGCGTGCAGCTCAACAGCTTGCGGGTGGATGGCGGCATGGTTGGCAATGAGTTGCTCATGCAATTCCAGGCCGATATTCTGGATGTGCCAGTGGTGCGGCCGCAAGTGGCCGAAACCACTGCTTTGGGCGCGGCCTATGCCGCAGGGCTGGCTGTGGGCTATTGGCAGGGATTGGATGATTTACGGGCCAATTGGCAGGTTTCCAAAACTTGGCAGCCGCAAATGTCCGATGCCGAGCGGGCGCAGCGCTATGCTGGCTGGTTGCGCGCGGTGCAACGTAGCATGAATTGGGTGCAGAGGAGTGATTCGTAGTGAACATTAAGCTGAGTTCCAGAAAGCTACCCAAATCATTTTGCGCATCTTCTTCGCTGGAGCGCTTTGCACCTTGGCGTGAGACAAGCTTTTGCAAGATGACAGCGGAGCAGGCATGAAAACCCTCACTACCGAGATTTTAGTCATCGGCGGAGGTGTGACCGGGGCGGGCGTGGCCTGGGATGCAGCGCTGCGCGGTTTCGATGTCATCCTGGTGGAACAACGGGATGTGGGACATGGCACATCTGGGCGGTTTCATGGATTGCTGCACAGCGGCGGACGCTACGCTGTTAAGGATGCTATCAGCGCACAGGAGTGCATCCACGAGAATCGCATCCTGCGACAAACCCATGCTCATTGCATCGAAGATACTGGTGGTTTTTTTGTGGTTACGCCCGAAGATGCTCAAAGCGACTATCCGCAGCGATTTGTGCAAGGATGCGCCCAGGCTGGCATTCCCTGCGATGAGATTTCTGTGGCCGCGGCCTTGCGCCTGGAACCGCGGCTGAATCCAGCCATTAATCAGGTGTTTGCTGTGCCCGATGCCAGTGTGGATGGTTTTAAGCTGATTCATGCTACGATGCAGGCCGCACGGCTGGCCGGCGCCCGTATTTTCACCTATCATCAGGTGGTGAGTTTGCTGGTGGCAGGTGATGACGATGCCCGCCGCGTGATTGGCGCTCAGGTGCAAGATGTTGTGCGGGATGAGCGGGTGCTTATTCACGCGGCATTGGTGATTAATGCCGCGGGGGCCTGGAGCGGGCGTATCGCAGCCATGGCGGACGTGTCGGTGGCTATTGTGCCTGGCAAGGGGGTGATGCTGGCTACAGCGCATCGTCTGGTCAATCGGGTTATCAATCGCTGCAAATGGCCCGGCGATGGCGATATTCTGGTTCCGGCGCACACTGTTTCCATCATTGGCACGACCGATACCGCGGTGTCAGATTTGGAGCATCTGACTATTGAAGAATGGGAAATTCAAAAAATGCTGACCGAGGGCGAGAAGATGATTCCCGGCTTTGCGCAGACGCGCATTCTGCGGGCGTGGGCGGGCGTGCGACCTCTTTATCGCGAGACCGCGGTGAGTGATGATCGGGATATTAGCCGCAAGTTTACTTTGCTGAATCATCATGTCCGGGATGGTGTGGCCCGGTTGATTACTATTACCGGGGGTAAATTGACAACTTTTCGCATGATGGCGGAGCGCACGGTGGATTTGGCTGCTGCGATTTTAGGCCCGCGCCGGCCCTGCACCACTGCCTCGACGCCAGTTCCGGGCGCCGAGAAGGGCGCCTATTGGCTGGGGCATCGCTTGCAGGATGTGGAGCGAAACCGTTGGCAAAATCAGCTCATCTGCGAATGCGAGCTGGTGACGCGCGGCATGTTGGAGGATGCTGTGCGGCAGAATCCTACGGTGGGATTGGATGATTTGCGTCGGGATGTGCGTTTGGGTATGGGGCCTTGTCAGGGTGGTTTTTGCACCTACCGCGCGGTGGGGGTGGTTCATGAACTCAAGTTAGAAAAGGGCCTTAGCGCCGAAACCGGAAACGCTGCCTGGGCCTCAGAGCAGGGCGGGAGTAGCGATACGGTGCGGGCCAGCCAGTTGTACAATCCCAATTTGCTTTTGCGTGATTTTTTGCAAGAACGCTGGAAAGGGGTGCGTCCCATTGTCTGGGGGCAGCAGCTCAAGCAAGAGGCGCTGGATCAGTTGATTTATTTGAGTATTCTCAATGCCGATCATTTGCCCGATGCCCAGCTTAAGAGTCCGCTGAGCGATTTTTATCATCAGGAGTCTACTGATGCTTGATTTGTTGGTGATTGGCGCTGGTTTGAGCGGTTTGCTGGCAGGTGTGGCCGCGCGGCAGGCGGGTGCGCGGGTGCGGGTGCTGGCAACAGGTGCGGGCGCGACGCACTGGCATGCTGGAACTGTGGATTTGCTGGGCTATTTGCCAGGCAAGCGGGCGCCGGTGATGCAGCCTTTTGCTGCGATGCCCGCGCTTTTTGACGCACGGCCCCGGCATCCTTATGCTTTGGTGGGGGATGCGCGTTTGCGCGCGTCTCTGAGTTGGTTCTCGACTCTCACGGCGTCGCTGGGGCTGGCTTATGAGGGGGCTGGCAGCGAGGACGCGGCTTTGTTGTTGCCATCGGCTGCGGGCGCGGCCCGACCTGTTTATTTGGCGCCGCGGGCGCAGTTGGCGGGTGATATGCGTGATGAGCGGCCCTATCTCATTGCCGGATTCCACGCCCTGCGCGATTTTTATCCGCAGTTGATTGCCGAGAATTTGCGCAAGCAGGGATTCAACGCACGAGCGGTTTTTTTGCCCATCGAAAGCATCACCGGGCGCAGCGATTTTAGTCCGGTGCATTTGGCTCAGGCTCTGGATGCGCCCGAGGTGGTGACTCGTTTGGCCGCGGCTCTCAGGCCATGGGTGCGTCCGGGGCAACGGGTGGGGCTACCCGCTATTTTGGGGCTGGAACGACATCAACAAACCTGGGCCATGTTACAGGCCTTGCTGGATGCGCCAGTGTTTGAAATTCCTACGTTGCCCCCCAGTGTGCCCGGTTTGCGTCTTTTCAATCATCTGCGGCAAAGGGTGCATCTGGATTTGGGGATGACCGTGAGCGATTTTGCGGCTGAGAATGGTCGTATTGAGTGGGTCAGCAGTCGCAGCAGCGCCCGACCGGTCAAGCATCGGGCCCGAGCGTATTTGCTGGCCACTGGTGGCATTTTGGGGGGCGGTTTTGTCAGCGATGCCAGCGGGCATGTGTGGGAGCGCATCTTCGATTTGCCGTTGACTTTGCCGCAGCAGCGTAGTCAGTGGTTCCACAATGATTTTCTTTCGCCGCAGGGACATCCCATCTTTCTGGGGGGGGTGTCTGCCGGCGCTGATTTGCGTCCGGTGGATGCCAACCAAAGGCGTATCTACGAAAATTTGTGGGTGGCGGGCAATCTGCTGGATGGTGCGGCCTCTATTGCTGAGCGCAGCCGCGAGGGGATTGCCATTGCCACCGCCTATGCCGCGGTTCAGCATTGGTTGGAGGCGCTATGAGCGATTTGTGGCTGCCGCCCGAGGCGTCGTTGGATCAGTGCATTAAGTGCAACATTTGTGTGAGTCATTGCCCGGTGGCCCAGGTGACCGATTTGTTTCCCGGTCCCAAGTACGCGGGCCCGCAAGCGCAGCGTTTTCGGCATCTGGGGCAGCCTTCGCCCGATGCGTCGGTGGATTATTGTTCCGGCTGCCGTGTTTGCAATGAGGTTTGTCCCAACGATGTGAACATCATGGAGATGAATGCCCGGGCCCGGGCCGCGTTGGTGGCAGAACAGGGCATGCCGTTGCGCAATCGATTGCTGGGGCGCAACGAGCTTATGGGCAAGGTGGGCAGCTATGTGCCGGGCCTGGCCAATTTTGTGCTGCATCATCCTGTGAGCCGGGCTGCTGCCGATGCCTTTTTGGGCATTGCCAAAGAAGCCCCCTTGCCCCGTTGGAGTACCAGCGGCACTTTCATCAAATGGTGGGAGGCTCGCTATGCACAGCGTTTGATTTCGGATAAGAAGGTGGTTTATTTTCATGGCTGTGCCACGCAGTATTACGAACCCTTCATCGGCAAAGCTGCGGTGCTGGTTTTGGAGCACATGGGCTACGAGGTGATTATTCCGCCGCAAAATTGTTGCGGCTTGCCTATGCTCAGCAATGGCGAATTCAAGGCCGCGGGCAAGTTGTATGATGGCAATTTGCGCAAGCTGGGGCCTTATGCCCAGCAGGGTTACGACATTGTGGGAACCAGCACCAGTTGCACATTGACCCTCAAGGAAGAAGCGCCGCATCTGCTGGACCGACATACGCCTGCCAGCCAAAGCCTAACCGGGGCTGTGTGGGACATTTTCGAGTGGATTCGGGAGCACGAGGCGGAATTACCCCGGGATTTTGTTCCCGTGGATTGGGTTATCCCCTACCACCAGCCCTGCCAGTACCGGGCGCACAAGGTGGGCAGCCCTGCCATGGATGTGCTTGCCATGATTCCTGGCATAACCCTTCACGAAAGTCATGCTCGCTGCTGCGGCATTGCCGGAACCTACGGTTACAAGAAAGAAAAGTATGATATTGCCATGCAAATCGGCCAGGAGCTTTTCGATTTTATTTTGGATGAGGCTGAGCATCATCACACCGAGTTCAATGCTTGCGATTCAGAGACATGCCGTTGGCAGATTGAACATGGCTCAGGCCAGGATAGCCGCCATCCCATCGAAGTGCTGGCCGCAGCTTATGGTCTGTATCATCTCAACACACGTGACATCTTATCATCAGAGGACATCAATACGAATGGCGACTCGCGCTAAAAAATACGTTGCTCCCATCCGCTCTACAAGTTTACCGCCCGATGTTGTTCACTCGTTGACTTGCGGCACAAAGCTGCTCAAAAATCTGGAACCCCCTGTTTGCGATGCCTTGTTGGCCAACGGGCGGCCCGTTACTGCCAAGCGCGGCACCTATCTTTTGAATCAGGGCGAACCGGCAGATGCCTGCTATGTGCTGCTGAGTGGTGAAATTCGGCTACTTTTGCTCACGCCAGGGGGCAAACGGGTTATCATCGACATCATCGGGCCTGGCCATCATCTTGGTTTCTTTGTATCGCTGGCTCACAAAGATTACCCTGTTTCAGCCGAAGTCATCGAACCCTGCGAGCTTTTTGTGTGGGATGCCGAGTTCATACGATCGTTGGTGTACAGCTCCCCGAAATTGACCAGCACCATCATCTCATCGCTGACCGATCGTGTGATTTGTCTGCAATCGAAAGTTCAAAAATTGGCTACCGATCGCATCGAGCAGCGTGTAGCGTACTCATTGCTGTCATTGGCCGACTCATTGGGTAAACAAGCGCCCGAGGGTATTTTGATTAATGTACCTCTAACACATCGCGATTTGGCCGAGATGTCGGGCACAAACATCTACAGTGTTTCCCGCATCTTCCGCCGCTGGGAAAATGATGAACTTATTCTTACTGGGCGTCGTCGTGTCATTCTTTGCCGCCCCGAACAATTAGAATCGCTGGCAATGGATGGTTCGTGACGTTGACTTGCAAAAATACCTGCGCTAAGTTGCGAAACTGCAAGGACATAAGTGAGTAATTAATGTAGTATTAAGAATACTCACTTTGGATTCATGCTATTGTCATTCACCTAAACAGCCATCCGTCATAAAAACATCAAGCCAATGAGAGACTCATTCTGTAAAACACCCAAATGGCTGCGCACACTTTTGATTGTTGTCGCTGTCGGTCTGCTAGTGGCGCTCTTTGCCACGCTGTCGTGGGCTGTCACCGATGAAACCTTCCATCGGACATCGCATGAGGGGTTCTGTGTTTCGTGTCATTCGATGAAACCCTTTGCGGCAGCCTATGAAGAAGATGTGCATGGCGGGAGAAATCAATTTGGGGTGCAAGCAGCCTGTACTGATTGCCATCTGGATAAAAGCAGTTCAATGGCCTATTTTGTGAGCAAAGCCAAAACGGGCATGCACGACTTCATTGTCGAGAATACCGAGGATACAAGCCAGATTGATTGGGAAGCTTCGCGCGAGCGTCGTGAGGAATTCACCTATGATTCTGGCTGTTTGAGCTGCCACGAAAACCTGCAGGACGCCACCAAGAGCAATCACAAGGCATTCTTGCCTCATAAAGAGTATTTCTTGGGCACGACCGATAAACACTGTGTTTCGTGCCATGAAGATGTCGGACACAAAAATTTGTCTTATCATATTGCCAATCCCAACGAAGCGTATTGAGGAGGAAAACAATGAAACAATCTGGTAAATGGAGCATTCTCATTCTTTTGGTTATGGGATTGCTTATCGTTGGCATTCTGGCCGGATGTGCCCCTAGCCAGGAGCCTCTGTCCGCTGCCCCCAAAGAGGCGGCAGCAGCGCCCGCTGCAGTGGCTGTTAGTCCCAAGGCCATCGTGGTCGAGGTCAACCGCAATGTCGGGGCTATCAATCCTGCCAGCAGCCTTGCCGTGACTCGCGGCCTGGATGAGGTTGCCAAAGACTGTGTTGCTTGCCATGCCGATGAAACGCCCGGTATTGTCAATGACTGGCGAGAGAGTCGTCACGGACATGTTGGTGTGAGTTGTCTGGACTGCCATGTGGTCGATAAAGATGATCCCACAGCCACCCAGCATGAATCGCTAATTGGAACTGATGTTTATATTTCGACCCTGGTTCCGCCCAGCCGCTGCGCCGAATGTCATCCCAGCGAGGTCGAAGAGTTCGATCACAGTGGCCACCATCGTGCAGCTTTGCAGGTCGAAGCTAAAGATTCGATGCAGACACTGATTCATCACCATGAAGGTCAAGATCATCCTGATCTGAACAATGCCAGCCAAGAAACAGGCTGTATGCAGTGTCATGGCGTTACGATTCAGCTTGATGACCAGGGTAATCCCACACCTGAAACCTGGCCTTCTGCCGGTATCGGTAATGTGTATCCTGATGGCAGCATTGGCAACTGCACCGTTTGCCATACCCGTCATAAATTCTCTATTGCCGAGGCTCGCAAGCCCGAAGCTTGTGGTTCCTGCCACTTGGGCCCGGATCACCCCGATATCGAGATTTATGAGAATACCAAACATGGCCAAATTTTCATGGCCGAAGGTCACGAATGGAAGTGGGACAGTGCCCCCGATGCTTGGGAACCGGGCGATTATCGAGCGCCCACTTGCGCCACCTGCCACATGAGCGGCATTGGCGAACTGACTACCACCCACAATGTCTCTGACCGCCTGTACTGGAATCTGTGGGGCAAACGCTCCGGTGTCCGCAACACGCCCGATCCCATGAGTGGCCTCACTGGCGATGGCGAGCAAGGCCGGGCCAAGATGAAGATGGTTTGCACCGCCTGTCACTCGCAGCGCATGACCGATTCCTACTTCTCTCACGGCGACAAAGCTGTCAAGCTTTACAACGAAGCCTATTACGACCCAGCTCTGGCCATGTTGAAAGACCTGAAAGAGAAGGGCTTGCTCAAAGAGAATCCCTGGGCCGACGAATTCCAGAAATTGTACTATCATCTCTGGCATCACGAAGGCCGTCGTGCCCGCCAGGGCGCTATGATGGGCGCTCCCGACTGGGCCCACTGGCATGGCTTCTTTATCCTGCAACAGGATTTGTACCGGATGAAGGATATTTATAATTACCGCATCGAGAACAACGCTATCGAAGCGCCCTAAGCTCGATGGCCACACCTGGCTTTACCCGCCCCGGATGTCGATGATGTCCGGGGCGTTTTTTATGCGTAACAGGGCAGATGCGTAAGCTTGGGCGCCTTTGTGGTGATTGAAGTCGGGTACGTTAGTAGTTACTGTCGCGCTATACGGTTGCATCTGTGGTAAAATAGAGCAAATAAATGGGACTTTGCGCCCGGCGTCAGACAAATTCGTACCATGCCCCATTTTTCACCGGAGAAAAAGATGTTCAGGTATTCTGGTTCCCGCATCCCTTTGGGGATACTCCTCAGCTTCCTTTTTGTGTTCATGGGCCTGGGATTGGCTTCGGCTCGCCCCGCGGCCGCCATGACCGCCCTCGCCTTTCAACAAGCCCATGATTATGGCGACGCACCCGCCAGCTATGGCGACGCCGTTCATGCCCTGGGCGGGCCCATCCTGGGGCTCGTCGCGCCCGACGACGAGACAGCGCCCTCCGCACCCCGGGATGGCAGCGGGGATGACCTCCAGGGCGTGGATGATGAAGATGGGCTGGATGTAAACGCACAGCCCCTCTTTACGGCTGCCGATGCGGGCATGGTGCGCCGTTGGACCCTGACCATCTCCAACACCACCACTGCAGATGTCTTCCTTTACGGATGGATCGACTTCGACCGGGATGGCAGCTTCGCT
>CAZMDD010000093.1:0-16243 GCA_964565065.1 uncultured Caldilineales bacterium
AGAGGGTAGCCCCCGCACCTTTGAGCGCTACGCCTGGACAACAGATGGCAGCATCTACGGGCCCGCGCTCGATGCCTGGCGTCCCCCCATGAAATCGCCGATTCCGGGCCTGTACCTGGCAGGTTCAGGGGTTTTTCCAGGCCCGGGCATCGAGGCTGTGGTCATCTCGGGCGTGTTGGCCGCCGATACCATCTATCCGGCCACTAAGTAGATGCGCATTTGAAACTTGAGAAAAGCGCTGGCCACAAAGAAACTAACAAATCCGCGGCAGTAGATTACCGCTGAGCGTGGGCACGATGCGTCGGGCTCCCAGCGTGGTTTGCATGATGACACGCCCGGCATTGGCGGCTGTCACCTCGCCCAGGCGCACAGCCGCCCGCCCCAGCGGATGCGCCCGTAACGCGGCCAGGCCCGCGTCCGCCTCCTCGGGGGGGAGCATGGCGATGAATACGCCCTCGTTGGCCACGTACAGCGGATCCAATCCCAACAACTCGCAGGCTGTGCGCGCCGCCGCATCCACAGGCACAGCCTGCTCCCGAAACGCTATACCCACGCCCGAAGCCTGCGCCAGTTCATTGAGAGCGGTCGCCAATCCGCCCCGAGTGGCATCGCGCATGGCCCGCACATGAGGGGCGGCGGCCAGCAAGTCGGCCACAATGCCATGCAACGGCGCGGCATCACTTTGCAGGGAGGAACTAAAATCGAGCCCCTCGCGCAACGTCATAAGGGTCATGCCATGCGCTGCGATGGGCGCATTGATGAGAATGACATCGCCCGGACGGGCATTGGCGGCATCGATGCTCAGTCCCGCAGCAATACGTCCTACGCCCGCCACACTGATGTACACCCCATCCCCTTTGCCCCGCTCCACCACCTTGGTATCTCCCGCCACCAGCAGCGCTCCCGATTTTCGGGCCGCAGCAGCCATAGAATCGGCAATACGCCGCAAATCGGCCAGCGGCAACCCCTCTTCGATGATAAAAGATGCGGTCAGCCACAATGGTTGTGCGCCCATCATGGCCAAATCATTCACCGTGCCGTAAATGGCAATATCGCCAATATCGCCGCCCGGAAAGAACAACGGACTGACCACATGGCCATCGATGGCAAAGGCCAGCTTGCCGGCGCCATCAAAGGTGGTCACCGCAGCATCATTCATGCGATCCAAAACAGGATTGCTGAATCGCTGGCCAAAAACCTGCTGGATGAGTTCTTGTGTCATTTGCCCACCGGAACCGTGGGCCATGGTAATAAGTTGTGACATAAATTGAACCGCCAAAGGGGTGAGAAGGGATGAACGATGCTAAAATCTACGAAACATCATAACGGTTCATCGCTATCCAGAGAAAACCACCAAGGCACAAAGGCATCAAGGCGCGAGGGTGACGAAGAGAGGTATGGAGGGCGCTGGCGCTACTCGACAGGCGTTTGATAGAGATAGTAGGCTGAACAAGCACCCTCATCAGAGACCATGCAGGGGCCTTTGGGTCGCTGAGGCGTGCAAGCTTTGCCATAGAGCGGACAAGCCGGAGGTTCGATGACGCCTCGCAGCACATCGCCGCAGCGACAGCCCGGCGGCTCACGGGAGGGCACATCGGGCAGGGCAAAGCGAACCGCGGCATCATACTCCTGGAACTCGGGCCGAATGCCCATGCCACTTTGAGGGATGAAGCCGAAGCCGCGCCAATCGGCGTCTGTGGTCTCGAAAACCTGATTCATGATTTTCAGCGCTGCAGGGTTACCCTGGGGCACCACCGAACGATTGTAAGCATTGAGGGCACGCGCCTGGCCCGAGATGGCCAGCTCCACCAGATTGCGAAGGGCCAACAAAATATCCACAGGCTCGAAACCAGCTACGACCACAGGCATGGCATACTGCTCGGGCAAAAATTGCCAGCCATCCAGCCCGATGATGGCGGAAACATGGCCGGGCCCGATGATGCCATGCAGCCGCACCTCCCCCGCGTTGAGGATTGCGTGCATGCCGGGTGGCGTGTATTTGTGCATGGAAAAGATGGTGTAATTGCTCAGCGCCAGGGCCCGGGCCTGTAAGATGGAGGCTGCCACGCCAGGCGCAGTGGTCTCGAAACCCACGCCCAGGAAGATGACCTGCTTTTCAGGATGCTCTTGTGCGTATCGCACCGCATCCAGGGGTGAGTAGAGGATGCGCACATGCGAGCCCGCGGCCGCGGCCTCTTGCAGGGTGAAGCTGGTTCCGGGCACGCGCACCATGTCGCCAAAGGTGGCAATGACCACATCGGGCAATTGCGAAAGTGCAATGGCATAATCAATATCCCGCTGCGAGGTGACGCACACAGGACAGCCGGGCCCGGAGAGCAGGCGCACATTTTCGGGCATGAGCTGACGGATGCCATGCTGCATGATGGCGTGGGTGTGGCCACCGCAAAATTCCATAAAAGCCAAGGGGCGATGGGCCAGGTTGTGAATTTCGGCAATGAGCCGGCGGGCCAGGTCGGGGTCGCGAAAGGTGTCTATCAGGTGCATGATGTTAGTCGGAGCGGAGGCTGGGCGGACGCAGGGGCTGCATTTCGGCTTGCGGGATGGGGTCGAGATCGCCCATCTGCCGCAAGAGCTCGATGGTGATTTCGGCTTCTGCCGGGTCGATGATGCTGATGGCAAAGCCGGTATGCACCAGAACATAATCGCCCACCTGGGCTTGTGGCAGCAATTGTATGCTGATGGTGCGATGGATGCCGCCGAATTCGACTTCGGCCTGGAGGTTATCGATGGTCAAGATTTTTGCGGGAACAGCTAAACACATAAGTTTTTTGGGGGGCGGGCAGTGGCTGCGGCAATGGCAGCTTGTCCCAGAGAAAGACCGCCATCGTTGGGCGGAACTTGATGGTGGGTGTAAAGGGTGAATCCTTGTGTTTGAAGGGCGTGCAGCAGGCCTTCCAGCAGAATGCGATTTTGGAAGCATCCGCCACTGAGCGCGACTTGGTTCAGGCCTGTTTCGTGGCGCAGGCGTTGCACCATCTGGCTAAGGGTGGTGATGAGGGTGGCGTGGAAGCGGGCCGCGATGTGGGCCACGGGTGTTCTTTGGCGCAAATCATCCACCAGGGCCCGAAAGATGGCCAAGGTGGGCAATTGCCAGGTTTCGTGGGCCCGAATGAGCTGCACCGGATAGGGCGCCGCCGGAATCTGGGGTGCGGCCAGGGTTTCCAGCTCGATGGCGGCCTGGGCCTGATAGCTGATTTCATCACGCACGCGCAACAGCGCGGCCACGGCATCGAAGAAACGTCCGCAACTGGTGGTAACAGGGGTGTTCAGCCTTGTGCGCACCTGCACGCGCACCGCCTGACGCAACGGCGCGGACGCGCGGGCCACCACATCCAGGTCTGAGGGCATCTCATCGAAAAGGGCCAGCAGCAGGCCCAGAGCTATGCGCCGCGGCTGATGGATGGCGGCTTCGGCGCCGGGCAGGAGGAAGGGTTGCCAATGGCCGACCCGGCGATAGCTTTGCAGGTCTGCAATGAGCGCTTCGCCGCCCCAGATGGCGCCATCGGGCCCGTAGCCGGTGCCATCCAGAGCCAGCCCGATGACTGGGCCGTTCACCTGGTTTTCGGCCAGGCAAGCTGCGATGTGGGCGTGATGATGCTGGACGGGCAGGACGCGGGCGTCAGGGGCCAGCGTTGTGGCCACATCCAAAGCTGCTGCGCTAAATTCGGGATGCAGGTCGTGGGCGATGATCTGGGGCTGGATGCCAAAGAGATTCTGATAGCGCTGCACGCTCTCGGTAAAGAAATCCCAGGTTTCCAGGTAATCCATTTCGCCGATGTGCTGGCTGAGGAAGGCCTGGTTGCCGGTGAGCAGACAAAAGGTGTTTTTCATCTGGCTACCCACGGCCAAAATGGGCTCAGGAGCCTGCACAGCCAGCTCGATGGGACGGGGCGCCTCGCCCCGGGAGCGGCGCACAGGCACAGGGCCATCCGCGGCTACCATCCACACGCTGTCGTCGATGCGGTTGTGGATGGGGCGGTTGTGCCACAGAAAGGCGTCGGTCAAATGGGCCAGATGGGCCCGGGCCTCGCTGTTGGTGCGGGCGATGGGCTCGTTCTGACGATTGCCGCTGGTCATCACCAGGGGGCGGGCTGTGTCGTGCAGCAGGATGTGGTGCAACGGGGTGTAGGGCAGCATGACGCCCAGGGTGCGCTGACCTGGTGCAATCTCGGGCGCCAAATCGTGGCCGGTGCGGGGCTCCAGCAGTACGATGGGGGCCGCGGGGGAGGTGAGCAACGCTTCTTCGGCCACTGAAAGATGACAGTAGGCCCGAACCATGGCCATGTCTCGCATCATCACGGCCAGCGGTTTGTGCGGACGGGTTTTGCGGCGGCGTAAATCTTGCACAGCCCCGGAGTTGGTGGCGTCGCAGGCCAGATGAAAGCCTCCCAGGCCCTTGATGGCCAGGATGGCGCCCTTTTGCAGCCACTGGGCCGCGGTGCGCATGGCGTCATCCTGCGCCATGATACGCTGCGAGCCCTCCGCTGTTTCCAGCCAAACATGGGGGCCGCACGCGGCGCAGGCGTTGGGCTGGGCATGAAAACGCCGATTCAGGGGGTTGTCGTACTCTGCCTGGCAATCGGAGCACATAAGAAAGGGCGCCATGGTGGTGGCGGGCCGATCATAGGGCAGGCTGCGGATGATGCTGAAGCGGGGGCCGCAGTTGGTGCAGGTGATGAAGGGATAGCGGTAACGGCGGTCATCTGGCTGGAAAAGTTCGTGCAGGCAATGGGAACAGAGGGCTACATCGGGTGAGACCAGGGTGAATCCGCTGGCTTCCTGGCTGTGGATGATGTGGAAGTCGGAGAAATCTTGCTCGGCGATGCGCTGGCGTCTGACCTGGCGGATGTGGGCCAGGGGTGGCGCTTCCTCTTGCAAGGCTCGGGCGAACGCGTCCAACGTGGGCTCGGGCCCGGTGATTTCGATATCCACGCCGCGGCTATCGTTGCGCACCCAGCCCGAAAGTTGATGGGCGCGGGCCAATCGATACACAAAGGGCCGGAATCCGACTCCTTGCACGATGCCATCGATGTGGATGTGTTCGCTGGGCATGGGATTTTGGCTGAGTTGTTGATAGCAAGCGGTGAGCGGCAGGGCTGTAAGATGACAGCCAGCTACAGGTTCTCAGTTCTGATTTTGTTATGATAGTCTGAGATTTGGGCGCTGAGCCAGTTGAGCCAGGCATCGAAGCCTTCGCCCGTTTTGGCTGAGAGGGGGAAGAAGGCCAGGCCCGGGTTCAGGGCCTCGACACCACGGCGAAAGTAGTCCATGTCAAAATCGAAGTAGGGCAGTAAATCGATTTTGTTGAGTACGACGGCCTGCACGCCGCGGTACATGTTGGGATATTTGTAGGGTTTGTCTGCTCCTTCGGGCACCGAGGCGATGAGTATGTTGCTGTGCGTGCCCAGCGGAAAGTTGGCCGGACACACCAGATTGCCCACATTTTCGATGATGAGTGCGTCGGTGTTGGGCAAATCGACCTGTGGCAGCGCGCCTTGCACCATCACCGCGTCCAGATGGCAGGTTCCGCCGGTGTTGATTTGCACCGCAGGAATGCCCGCGGCAGCCATGCGGTCGGCATCGATGCTGGTAGCGATGTCGCCATCGATGCCCGCTAATCGAAAGTGTTGCTTGAGCGCCTGAATGGTGCGTACGATGACTGTGGTTTTGCCCGCACCGGGCGAGGCCATGAAATTCAACGAATAGGTTTGATGCGCATCCAGCAGTGTGCGGTTGGCCTGGGCCAAACGCTCGTTGGCGCCAAGAATGTTTTCGACAACAGGGACAGTGGTGGTCATGGGAAGTTTCCTCGAGTTTCGGATTTAGGGTCTGTTTTGCTGTTCTAAAGCTGGTTTGTCGCTTGCAAGGGGATATTTTTCATGGCGTCACGCATCAATCTCGATGCTTTCCAGGCGAAATTCATCGCCGCGGATGAGTTGAACTTGCGTGCTTTGACAGCGGGGGCAAGCCAGGTGTTCGCCAGTGATTGGGTATTCGTGCCCACATTGCCAGCACCGATAGAGGGCAGGGATGCGCTGAAAATCCAGTTTTGCGCCCGCGGCCAGGGTGTCCTGGCTGAGGATATCCCAATAAAACTGGACCGAATCGTCGACAATGCTGGCCATTTGTCCAACGACAATATGCAAGGCCAGGACGCGACGCGCCCCGGCCTTTTGGGCATGTTCGATGGTTATTTTGAGAATGCTTTCGACAAAGGGGAGTTCGTGCATATCAGCGGATGATCTCTTTTAGAATGGCTGCTTCGTCCGCGACCACCGCGGCCATGACTTTGGCAATTTTGGGCCCGAACATTTTGCTCATCAGGCCGGTGTTCATGGCCGCGATGTAAACTTTGCCATCGCGGGTTTGATAAACGCCCAGACGACAGGGCATCATGGCGCTGATGGCTTTGTCGTGGTCATCTTCCAGCACTTGGGCGGCATGGTGCGGGTTGCAAATGGAGACAACTTTTAGGGGAGAGATTTTGTAGCCATCTTTGCCAAGGCTTTTTTGGAGGTCGTAAATTTTGGGAACTTGCCAGTCGGCGGCTTCGGTGTGGGCTACCAGGGTTGCCACCGTTTCATCGAAGGGGAGTTTGCTTTCATGGGTCAGCAACATCATGCCGGGTGCGAGCTTCCAGAGTGCGATGCCCAGTGCCAGGATGCCGACAATGAACCCAATGCTCATACTTAACCAGTCAAGGGTCATTTTTATAATCCTGTGGTTTGGGAACCGCAAACAATATGAAAATGGCCTCAGTGGGGGGGCTGCCACACACCCCACGCCTGCAAAATGCGCTCGGCGTGCTGAATCATGCTGGGAATGATGGCTTTGCCCTCGGGTGAAGGGTCGGCGCCAATTGCCAGGCTAATCGGCTGCATGCCAATGAGATGCAGGTGTTGGGGCAGGTGACCTCGGGCTAACGAAACACCCAAGACTTCTTGAAATGTCACCTGATGTAAGGAGACTTTGATGCCCACGTACAGGGGAATATCATCACCGGTCAGTTCGACTAGCGTACCAGGCTCCTGGCCTGTGTCTGCCGAATCCAGCAGGATGAGGTGCGTGGCGTCATCCACGTAGGAGAGGAGTCTCATGCCCAGGGTTCCGCCATCTACCAGCTCGATGCCGGGATACCGCTGGCTTTCTTTGTGCAGGCGCTGCATTGCCCACAGGGCGTGGACGCCGATGCCTTCATCGGTGTTGAGGATATTGCCCAACCCCAAGACGAGTACGTTGTTTGCGGTCATAAGGTTATCCTGTTGAGATACAGATCACAGCCGCTTCTGCCGCGTGCGCGGGCATGATGCGAAGCGGCTGTGATTCTAACGGTGAGTTACTTCATGTCGCCCAGGGTGATGACCGGGGGAGCCATGATGTTTGATTTGGAGAAGAGCTGCACGATGCTGCTGGGCATTATCATGGTATCGCCCAGGGTTTTGTTGTTGGCGTCGATCATGTGAATGGCGCAGGCCATGCAGGGGTCGAAGGAGTGAATGGTGCGGAGAATCTCCACCGGTTGGTCGGGCACAGCCAGTTTGGTACCTTCCAGCGAGGCTTCATAAGCACCAGCCTGGTCTTTGTGGTCTCGGGGCGAGGCCAACCAGGTGGTGGGTACGACCTGCTGATAGTTGGTAATCTTCTCATCATCGATGACTACCCAGTGTCCCAGTCCACCACGAGGTGCTTCCAACACCCCCACGCCGCGGGCGTTTTTGGGCCAGTTCTTGGGTTCCCACATGGTTTCGTTGAAGGTGTCATGGTCGCCCGAAGCAATGTTGGCCACCAGATCGTTGTACCAGCCTTCCATGGCATCTACGTAAATGGCTGATTCAATGGCTCGGGCCGCGGTACGTCCTAATGTCGAGAAGAGTGCCTCTACAGGCGCATCCAATGTCTTGAGGGTTTTTTCTACCAGTGCTTTGGCCTGCTCGTTACCTGTGGCATAAAGCATGAGCACGCGAGCCAGCGGGCCTACCTCCATCGGTTTTTCCTTCCAGCGCGGAGCCTTGAGCCACGAGTAGCGCTCTTCCACTGGCAAGAAGTCGTAAGGCGGCATAGGCCCGTCGTATGCAAATTCTGTTTCACCTTCCCACGGATGCAGTCCCTTGTTTTCGCCGCCACTGTATTTGTACCAGGAATGCTTGACAAACTCCTGCACTTGCCCAAAGTCACGGGGGTCAGCTTCGTGAATGGTGGAGAGATCTCGATCCAAAATCACACCGCGCGGCACCAGATAAGTGCTGGGATCGTTGATGTCTTCCAGCGGGAATTCGCCCCAGCTCAGGAAGTTTCCGACTCCCTCACCCAAACTGGCGTATTCTTTGTAGTAGGGCGCAATGGCCAGCAGGTCGGGCAGATAGACCTGATGCACAAAGGCTTTCATTTTGTCGATAGCGGTTTTGACGATGGAGAGCGTTTGGGCGTTGAGTGCCATATCGCTATTGGGATCAATGGGGAAGGGTACACCCCCTACCACAAAATTGGGATGCGGGTTCTTGCCGCCAAAGACTGTGTGAACCTTGACGAAGTCGGCCTGGGCATCCAGCGCTTCGAGATAATGCGCCACAGCCAACAGATTGACTTCGGGGGGCAGTTTGTAGGCGGGATGTCCCCAGTAGGCATTGGCAAAGATGCTCAATTGGCCACTATCTACCAATCCTTTGACTTTGCGCTGCACCTCGGCAAAGTAGCCAGATGAGCTGTTGGGCCAAGCTGAAAGGGAACGGGCGATGTTAGAGGTTTCCATGGGATTCGCTTTGAGAGAATCCACAATGTCCACCCAGTCCAACGCGTGTAGATGGTAGAAGTGCATGACATGATCGTGGACGAATTGCTGGGCGATCATGATGTTGCGAATCAGGTTTGCGTTTTTGGGAATGCGGATTTTCAGGGCATCTTCCACAGCTCGCACCGAAGCAAAGGCGTGAACAGTGGTGCAAACGCCACAGGTGCGCTGAGCAAAGGCCCAGGCTTCGCGCGGGTCCCGTCCGCGCAGGATGATCTCGATTCCCCGCACCATGGTTCCGGAGCTGAATGCTTTGGTGATGACGTTGGCGCTATCCAGCTCAGCCTCGATGCGTAAATGACCCTCGATGCGGGTGATGGGATCGACGACGATTCTTTGTGACATGGTTTCTCTCCTGTTAGATGATGGCCTCGGCGACCATTTCCACCAGACCTTTGACGCTGCCATCCAGGTGGAAGTGTTCGAAGCCGTCATTGAATTGCAAGCGACAGTTGCTGCACGACATGACCACATCGGTGGCGTCGATTTCACGAACCTGCGAGGCTTTCAGGCTAAAGGCTTCCATACGCAGGTCATGGGCATCGGGAATGGCGCGCACGCCGCCGCCACCGCCGCAGCAGAAGGATTCCTCTCGGTTGAGGTTCATCTCGACAAAGCTGTTGGGGGCGATGATTTTGAGGATGTCGCGCGGGGCATCGAAGTTGCCGCCGATGCGCTGAATCTTGCAGGCGTCGTGGTAGGTAATCTTTTTGCCGTTATCGAAGTAGCCTGGCTTGAGCTTCAGACGGCCTTCGTTGAGGAAGTTGCCCATGAGTTCGGTGATGTGGACGACCTCGAAGGGCAAGGTTTCGCCAAAGAGGTTGTGAGCTGCCTGACGCAGGGTTGTGTAGCCATGTCCGCATTCAGAGATGACCAGGCGTTTGACACCCAGCTCTTTGGCCACCAAAACAATGCGGCCCGCCAGTTCTTTCTGGATGGCGGAGTCGCCGATGACTGTGCCCATGTTGAAGGCATCGCGGGCCCGCAGGCTGATGGTCCACTTTTCGCCGGCGTTATCCAGGATGCGAGCAATGTGCACCAGGTTGTTGCGGAAGCTGTTAAGCTCCAGCATGGTGAAGACGATGAGTGAATCCGCGCCTTTGACATCCATAGGTAGTGCTTTGCCCAGTTGCGCTTCGCCCCATTTGAACCACGCTGCCCATTTAGCTTCGTCGGAGCCATCGGGGCTGCCTTTTTGCAACTGATTTTCGGTCATCTTCATAAGTTTAGGCGGTGCTGCGTTGGCTGCGGTAATGCCAGAGCGCACTTTGCCGATGAGACCAGCAATATCAATGCCCATGGGGCAAACGAAGGAACAGCGCTTGCACAGGGTACAAGCTTGAAAGTCAAGCACAGACCAATGAGCAATGTCTTCGGTGCTGATGCGTTTTTCTAAGCCCAGGGCTACCTTAACTTTGCCTGGTAGGGTATAATTCTGCTCGTAGGCGCGACGTAGCAACTCAACTTTCCAGATGGGTGTATATTCGGGGTTGCCTGTAGAGACGTAAAAATGGCAAGCGTCCGCACACAGGCCACAACGAGTACACACTTCCAGTTGAGACGCAACTTCCGCGCCTACGTTCTTCACGAAGAAGTTCAACGCTTGTTGATCCATAATCTGCGTTGCACTCATATCATGCTCCTTTGGGAGTACGGGGATCTAATGCAGCGGCGACCATTTCGGTGATGCCGCGCACGTCGATATCCAGATTGTAGTATTTGTTGCCATCCAAAAATTGCAGACGGCAGGTGCTACAGGCCGTAACCACCACATCGGGCGTGATTGCTTCCAATTGTTCGACTTTGGGGAGAAAGGCTTTCATCCGTATTTCATCTGCTTCGGGGTTGGCGATGACGCCACCGCCACCGCCACAGCAGAGTTGTGCTTCGCGGTTGGGGGTCATTTCGATAAAAGCGTCGGGGGCGATGGTGTGTAGAATCACCCGTGGTTCTTCGATGAGTCCGCCCAAACGCTGAAGTTTACAGGCATCGTGAAAAGTGATGCGCTGACCGCTTAGCGTGTTGCGATCCAGATGAATACTGCCGTTTTCCATAAACCGCGTCATGGTTTCCAGGATGTTTTCTACCTGGAAGGGCAGAGGGGTGCCATAAAGCTGGGTGGCAATACGTCGAACGGTATCGTAGGCGTGGCCGCATTCGGTGAGGATGATGCGTTGGGCCCGGAGTTGCAGGGCCGCTTCGGTGATGCGACGCACGAATTCGATTTGTTCCGGGGTATCGCCCGAGAAGGTGGCAAAGTTGACAGCTTCTCGTCCAGCGCTGCTCAAAGTCCAACTTTCGCCCGAAGCGTTCATCACCTGCGCGGTGGCGGCAAGATTGGCAGGGAATTTGATGAGTTCCACCGAGGTGAAAACGACCAAAGATTCCACATCAGGTACATCCAGGGGGATGTCCAGCCCTTCTTCCTCGCGTAGCTGTTGCAGGCGATCTTCGAACAGGTTTTTGGTGACGCCCAGGGGGCTGCCTGTAACTTTTTGCCGATGCACAGCGTCCGCCAAAGATGGTGGCGCCATGCCCGCGGCAGCTAGTCCCTCACGTGTTAGTTGGATGAGTGCCCCCAGGTCGATGCCCATGGGGCAGGCTAAAGAACAGCGATTACAAACGGTGCAGGCAAAGTAGGCTTCTGAGACCCAATCGGCTACTTGATCAAAACTGGGTTGGTTGGGATGAATCAGTGAAAACAAGCGTCCGGTCAGGCTAAAGTTTTGGGTTACGGCCCGGCGCAGTGGTTCTAGTTTTTGCACTGGGGTATGTGTGATCTCACCTGTTCCCAAGAAGAAGGGACAGGCTTCGGCACAGATGCCGCAATGCAGGCAGGCGTCCAGTTGGGCGATAAGCCAACCATCCACATGCTGCACGTAGTAATTCGCTATGTTCTGATGAACAGTCATCCTAAGCGAGAGGTGAAGATTTAAGGTTCCACGCCCAGGCGGCCAAATTTGGCCCCGTGCATGGTCTTGGTGATGAAGTAGGTGAGAAAGTGCGAAATGCGACTGAATGGCGTCCAGATGAGCAGCCAGTTGACAGTGAGCAGATGCAGGTTTGTGAGTTTGGTGTAATTCAGCCCAAAAATATGATGATACATGGCCCAGCCGGTGATGAGGGGCAGCAGCACAAAGATGATGTTCAGCCAGTCTGCGGGCCCGGTCAGCATTTTGGTCACGGGGTTGATCATGCGATTAGAGGCCAGGGTAATGAGCCCGACAATGGCCACTACCGCCAGACCATCCACCAACGGGGTGGGCAGTGCAGGCCAACCGAATCCCAGCAAGGTGCGCCAGGTTTCGATGTGAGGTGCCAGCAAGAAGATGGCAGCAAACAATCCCACATGAAAGAGACCGCCGGCAACATAGGTTAGCGGGCGATGCCGGGCGCTGGGGAATTTGGGGGGGAGGAAGGGAAGGAAGATGAGGGATTTGGTGTATGTTTTGATGATGCCACCCCAGGCACTGCCGCGCGGGGGAGCATAATCCTTCTTCCAGCCCATGAACAGGATGCGGAAGAAGCGGTACACCATTCCCAGAATGAAAATCAGCAGTGAAAACTTGAAGAGTGGTCCACGAATGAATTCCGGGGATAACATGTCAGGCCTCCTTGTCTGCGTTTTTCTGAGTCTGGAAGGCATTGGCGGCCTTTTGTTTGACTTTCTTGGCGTAAAGTGCGCTGCCTACGGCCAATGCCGCCCCCCCCACTGTGGCAATGCCGGCGTTGATGCCGCTGGCTGCTTCGGCTCCTGGAGGTGCGGAAATAGCGTTGTAGAGCCCTCCACCATCCCAGAAATTAGGTTGGGTACAACCAATACAGGGATGATTGGATTGCACGGGAAAGCTGACGCCGCCATTCCATTTGATGGTAGCGCAGGCGCTGTAGGTGGTGGGGCCTTTGCATCCCAGTTTGTAAAGACACCAGCCCTTTTTGGCTCCTTCATCGTCAAAGGTTTCGGCAAACTGACCTCTTTCGTAAAAGGGGCGACGAGGACAGCGATCGTGGACAGTCTGGCCGTAAAAGGCCTTCGGGCGTCCCAATGCATCCAACTCAGGTAGTTCGCCCAGCAAAACGACATGGGCGATGGTGTTGGTGATGACTTCGGGAATGGGGGGACAGCCAGGAATGCTAATCACCGGTTTATCTTTGACTAGGGCGCGCACGCCTACTGCACCGGTGGGATTAGGATTGGCCTGGGGCAAGCCGCCGTATGATGAGCAAGTGCCTACCGAGATGATGGCCATGGCGTTGCTGGCAGCTTCCATCAGAATGTCTTCGGCGCTGCGCCCGCCAATGGTGCAATAAATGCCTTTGTCTTTCATGGGGATGCTACCTTCGACGACCAGAACATATTTCCCGGCGTATTCCTCCATGATTTTTGTTTTGTTCTCTTCGGCTTGTTTTCCGCTGGCAACAAAGAGTGTTTCGTGGTAATCCACCGAAATGTCGTTAAAGAGCAGCTTGGTGAGATAGGGGTCTAATGATCGTGTTAGTGCCTCTGTACATCCGGCGCAATCCTGGAATTCCAGCCAGATGACCGGTAAACGGGTTTTGGTTTCCATAGCATGGGCGATGCGGGGAACTTGTGAATACTCCAGGCCCAGCGCCGCGGTAATGACTGTTGCCAGTTTCAAAAAATCACGACGACTGATTCCCCGTTCCGTCATACCTTCGTAAATGGTTTGTTCACTCATATAACCTCGACTCCTTTGGGCAAGGCTGTGTGGTGAGATGGAAAATTCGTCAAAGATCGGGCGGTACAACTGCGTAAATGGGTTTCTTTGCGGGATGACACCTCCTTTTTTGTGCAAGACGCGACTTTGCGTTGACAATGCTTTTTGACGCAAAAACCGACAATACGAAAAATGGCATTGCTACTGTGTTTCATCTTACACAATCGAAAGGTGTTTCACTACCCCCAAGTGGTTAGTTCTCCCCATCCAGTTGGTTGCATTAGATGAGTCCCCGTCGCACAGCCCGTGTGACGGCATCGACACGATTGCGGGCTTGCAGCTTGCTCATGATGTTACGAACATAGTCTTTGACAGTGGCGGTGCTTAAAAACATTTCATCGGCGATTTCGGTGTTGGTCATGCCCTGGGCCATGAGTCGCAGTAAGGTGATTTCGCGGGAGGAGAGGAGTGCATCGGACTCGGTGGGGGGGTGTGCCACCGCGTAGTTGGCCAGGGATTGCGTCACTCGCGGGTCAAGAGCCATTTCGCCCCGCAGCACCTGCCGCACCCGCCCAGTTAAATCCATGTATTCGGCATCTTTGAGAAGGTAGCCGCGAGCGCCAGCCTGTAATGCCTGATGGATGAGGTTGCTGTCGATGAATGCGGTGAGGATGATGACTTTGGTGGCAGGACTGGTTTCCTGGGTGTAACGGCAGAGTTCCAGACCGCTGACATCGCCCAAACGGATGTCCACCAGGGCGATGTCAGGTTTGTAGTGGCTGATGAGCCAGGAGCCTTGTTCGCCGCTGCCCGCTTCACCGATGATTTCAAAGTCTGGTTCTTGCTCCAGCAGGGTACGCAAGCCTTCTCGTACGATTTTGTGGTCGTCGATGATGATGATTCGGTATTTCATGGGGTTCGTGTGGGGATGCGTGGCAGGGTGAAGCGCACCAATGCTCCGCCGCCATCTTCGTTGTTAAGGGTTTCGAGATATCCGCCCGCCTGTTGTGCCAACTGGTGCATGGTGCGCATGCCAAAATGCAGGTCGCTGTATTCGTGGATCATGCCTGGCTGGGGGAAGCCGACGCCATTATCTTGTATTGAGAGGACCAGACGATCCAAGTAGGAGGCGATGCCCACGACGACGGCGCTGGCCCGGGCATGTTTTTGGATGTTGGCCAATGATTCTCGTACGATGCGGTAGATGGCTTGGGTGGCCCGCTCCGAAAGCTCGGGCCATTCGGATAAGGTGATGAGTGTGGTTTCGATTTGCGAGGTGTTCTCAAATTCTTCGATGAGTTCTTGCAGGAGTACCGAGAGGGGGGCATCTTTACGCATGGGCCCCCGGGTCAGGGCTCCGATGGCTCCACGTAGGTCGGCGGTGGAGCGGGAAATCAGACGACGGATGCGTTGTGCTTTGTGTCGTAGGGGACTATGGGCGGGCAGTTCGGCCAGCAGGCTTTCGGTTTCCATGCCTGTTACAAAAAGATGCTGAACGATGCTATCGTGCAGGTCTTGGGCGATGCGTTGGCGTTCCTGCATTTGGGCAAGTTCTGTGACCACGTCGTGCAGATGGACGTTTTCAAGGGCCGCGGAGACTTGCTTGAGGAAGGCATCCAGCAGTTTCAAGTCTTCGGCGTCGAAGAGAGGAGCGTAGGTGGTTTTGCCGATGGCGAGTATGCCCACGGGGGCGCCACGAACCATCAGCGGGGCGCTGACCACGCGCTGAATGTTGATGTGCTCCGGAGGCATCCGCCCTGTACCCATGTAGTTTTGTAAATTTTCTATCAGCAGAATTTCACGAGAGTTCAAGGACTGCATCAAGAATTTCATTTCGGGTGGGAATTGCAGGCCCTGTTTTTTGGTTCCATCTACCCAGTAATCGCCCGGTTCGCCCTGTTCATCCAGCAACATAGCCAGACTGATGTCGGCGGAAAGAAGCTGGCGGGCCACAGAAACGATGCGGGCCATGAGGATATCTTTATCCAGATGGGTAAGAATGGAGCAGCCCTTTTGGATGAGGAGTTCTGTTTGACGCAGCCGCCGCCCCAAAGCTCCCAGGCTGCGCTGTGTGACCGTCATTTGCCCTACTTCGTCCACGATGGATTGGTAGAGGTTGCGTCGTCCCCGCGGGTCGAATCGTACGGTGTCGCCCAAATCTTGAATTGTACTCTGACGTTTTTCCCGACAACGATGCGCGGTCTCGGCCACCAGTGTCAGGGCATCGGCATTGCTGGTTATTTCTTCCAGTGTCACCGCCAGATAATCCAGGGTATCTGGATCGTTGATGAGATTGAGGTAGGCGGCGGTGTCTTCGAATGCGGCGTCGGGCATAGAGAATTGTTTGCGCATGCGCACGAGGATGCTGTAACGCTGCATGATGGTGCGTTCCGATTGCCCCAAAAGGCCGATGGCAGACAAAGCGCGACTCCTGGATAAGGGAAGGACTGGAGCGATTCCAATTTTTATGAAGGAATCGCTCGTGGGTTGGTGCGCTCATTATAAATCTGGGGCGGACGCTTGCCAAATTCGCCAAGCGCCAGTGTTGCATCTTGTGATCCATTCCCGATTAAGTGGCTGCGCATCTCGGCCAACGACAAGGATGGATTCGTCGCCATGGCAACCACAGATGCCACAGATTTTTCTTAATGGTTTCTTTCCTTTTTCTTCATGCCTTGACGCTTTTGTGCTCTTGATGGTGCGCTCTGGATAAGGGCGAATCGTTACATTTCAACGACTTACTCCAAGAGATAGC
>CAZMDD010000094.1:0-8884 GCA_964565065.1 uncultured Caldilineales bacterium
ACTACTAAGGTAGCCCGGCTAGAAACCACGAAGACACGAAGCCACAAAGGCACGAAGAAAAGAAAAAGCTTTGAAATGCTTGGTGTTCTTAGTGTCTTTGCGCCTTTGTGGTGATTGAAGTCGGGTACGTTAGTCGTTACGCTTTTTGTCGATACGCCCCTGGTGGTGAGTCAAAGTCTCTTACAACATCGCTTCTACCGCAGTTAGTACCTGTGTTACCGAAAGTTCCGCCAGACAGGTTCGGGCTGGGCAACCTTCCCGTTTGCCCACTTTGTGTCCTACGTAGGCGCAGGGTGAGCACGCCAAATCCAGTCGCACCACCCGACTGGGGCTGTAGGGCGTCCATGGGGCCCACGCCCGGTGATTGCTGGGTCCGAAAATGGCGGTCACGGGCGTGCGCGCGGCCGCGGCCAGGTGCATAACGCCGCTATCGGCTCCCACAAAGATGCGGGCCCGCGTCAGCACGCCAGCCAATTCACGAAAGCTGGTGCGTCCACTCAAATCGTACATGGGACTGCGACTATCTGCCAGTACCGCATCCACAGCATCTTCAGGTGTGCCCACCAGCACCGTGGGGAGTTTATGGCGTCGATGCAGAGCCGCGGCCAAGGCGGCAAACTTGGGGGCATCCCAGCGTCGCGCCAATGAGAATCCGCCGGAACCGGGGTGCATGGCCACAAAGGGCGCATCGCGCAGGCCCAAATCTGCCAGCAGTGCATCGGCACGGGCCTGTTCTTGTGGATTCAGGGGAAGGTGCAGGCTGAGATCGGGCGAGGTGGCTCCTACGTGCTTGGCTAATGCCAGCCAGTAGGCCACCTCGGGCATGGCTCCAAAGCCGTTATCCGGGATGGGATGGCTGAGCCAGCCCCCCCGTCCGTTATCCAACCCCACCGTGGTGCGTGCCCCGGTGGCCGTGACCAGGGCCCGTTGCTTGGCTCGTCCCAGCCATGTGGTGAGATGATGGAAATTGACCACTGTGTCGTAGTCTCGGGCCCGGAGTTGTCGCATGATGCGACGTAGCGGGCCCCAAGCGGTGGGCCGCAGCACCCGCAGCCCCTCGAACTCTGTTTTGGGAAAGACAATCACGTCATCCACCAATCCCGAATCCTGCAAAATCAGGGCCGTGTGCGGATTAACCAGCGCGTCCAGTTGCGCCTGCGGAAAGCTCTGACGCAGGGCGCGCAGGGCGGGCGTAATGTTCAGCACATCACCCAAGTCGGCTAATTTGATGGCGAGGATTTTTTGGAACATGCTTAATCCTAATGGCAAAGCGTTGGCAATGCAAATAGCGGTCTCGGAATTTTGTTGTAAAATGATGAGGCATCAGGTAAACTAAGTAGAGGCCCATTTAAAAGGGGCATTTCAAAGTTTCTATTTGCCCGCATTGGCGGGTCTTTTTATCTCAACAGTCTCGCTGGCCCCCGGTACAGGGGAGCGCCAACGGAGGAAACATGAAAACTTATCATATCTGGACTATCGGCTGCCAGATGAATGTGGCCGATTCGACCCATGTGGGCGCTGAGCTGGAAAAGCTGGGTTATGAGCCCACCGCTCATCTTGATGAAGCCTCGGTGGTGGTGCTAAACACCTGTGTGGTACGCCAAAGTGCCGAAAACAAAGTTCTGGGCAAACTTGGAGCCCTCAAATCGTGGCGTTTGCAAGATGAAACGCGTACGCTGGCTCTCATGGGCTGCATGGTGGGGGTGCGTCCTGCGCCCGAGCTCCTCGAATCGCTGCCCTGGGTGGATGTGTTTATGCCTCCCAGTGAGGCGGGCCCGCTCATTCAGCACCTGCGCAACCGCCTGACCGCGGCTGAACTGGCTGCCATCGAGCAAAGCCAATTGGCCCGGCGCTATCAGCTTCAGGATGCCGCTTATCCGCGAGCGTCGCTCAAGCATCTTTCGTTGGCGGGCGAGCCACCGGTGGTAGCCTACGTGCCGGTGGTCTATGGCTGCTCCCATGCCTGTACCTACTGCATCATCCCCTATCGCCGCGGCATCGAACGCAGCCGTCCTCTGGCCGAAATCGTAGATGAAACTCGGGGGCTGGTCGCTCAGGGCGTGCGAGAAATTACCCTGTTGGGGCAAATTGTCGATCGCTACGGTTATGATTTTAAGGATGCTCGCCCCAATTTGGTGGATCTGCTGCAAGCGGTACATGAAATCGAGGGCCTGTGGCGCATTCGTTTTCTTACCGGGCATCCCAGCTACATGAGCGATGCTTTGCTGGAAACTGTGGCTCGCCTGCCCAAGCTCATGCCTCACATCGAAGTGCCCATTCAGGCAGGCGATGACCAGGTTTTGGCTAACATGAAGCGGGGCTACACCAGTCAGGATTACCGCGCTCTGGTGACTCGCATTCGTCAGATAATTCCTGATGTGGCCATTCACACCGACATCATTGTGGGATTTCCGGGTGAGACCGCAGCGCAATTTCAGCATACGTATGATATTCTTGAGTCGTTGCGTCTGGAAAAAGTGCATCTGGCCCGATACAGCCCCCGTCCCGGCACTGTCAGCGCCCGACGCATGGCTGATGACGTGCCCGACGCGGAGAAACGTCGCCGACACCAACTGTTGGAGGCCCAGCATCGTCGCATCAGCGCCGAACGCAATCGGCAATGGTTACATGAAACGGTGGAGGTGCTGGTAGAAACGCGGCACAAAGGCAAATGGCGGGGGCGCACACCGCAAAATCGCCTAGTCTTTTTTGAAGATGAGCGGCCATTGCGCGGCCAGCTCGTGGATGTAAAAATTACCTGGACAGGCCCGTGGAGCATGCAGGGTGTTGCTGCCGATAGTACCTCTCGGCCGGTGTCGCAGCGTATTAGGCTGACACCCGCGTTCCTAAAATAGCGCCACTAAAATCAAACCTGCCGAAACTGTGGCAATGCCAATGACCTTGGGCCAATAATGCGCCTCTTTTAGGAGCATCATGCCCAGCAACGCGCCCAGAGGAATGCTAAGCTGCCGGAAAGCAGCCACATAACTGACATGATTCACATAGGCCATAGAGGCCAGCACCAAGCCATAAGCCGAGGTAATAACCGGGCCTGTGGCCATCACCTGCCAACGATTTTCTTGCCACAAATGTTGTAAGCGTTTCCATTCCTTGGGCTGCAACAACACCAACAGCATAATCCATAATCCTGCACTATACGTTTGCAATGTGACATAAAACACCGTGCGATGGCTGGGATGCAACCATGGCAGGCCCGAGCGAATCAGTCTGAAAGCACCATCATCAGTCATGGTATAACCCGTTGTACCCATGGCTGCGGCCACCGAAAGTAAACAACACAGCGCCAGGTAATCTCGCAGCCGAATATCGCTGAAATGTTTGATAGGCAGCAGCAAGCAGCCCGCCACGATGGCAAACATGCCCAACAAACTCCAAGGGGTAAATTTATCGCCATGTCCCATCATCAACCCAATGCCTGTAATCATCAGCACGGGCAGCGCTCGCAGCATGGGATACGCCAATGACATATCGCCGTGACGGTAAGCACCGGCTAACAAAGTAAAATAGCTGGCATGAAAAAAGCCCGACGCCAGCACCAGCCACCAGGCTTGCACCGGAACCCAGGCCAACAGCGGGCGATTGTACCACAGCACGGGCAGCAAAATCAGCATCGATGTTGCCTCCGCCACCAAAAAGAAGGCCAAACTGGGGCGATGTTTGCTAAGCAGATTCCATCCAGCGTGGGCAAACACCGAAATGGTGATGAGGATGATTGCGGTGTTAGTCATGGAGAATAATCGCGATGCTAAGTAGTTTGCAATAAGTTTCCTAATTCCAAATTGCGAGCTTGTCATTTTTCCAAGACGAAGATGGACCCAATGAGACGAATGTGGACGATTTTATTTCCTCCACGTTCCTCCTTTCGTCCATTTTCGTCTTGGCGTCGTCACAGAGCTAATTGACGAAAGTTAACTAACTTTTCAGAGATTAGTTAAAAAAGCTCACACGCGGGGGCATGATGCGCACGCGTGTGAGCCTGATTTTTCGAGAGTGTCCGTTTTACGGGCGGCTATATTCCACCGTGTAAGCCAGTGTCGCTTCACCCTTGGGAGGCACGGTAAGAATCCATTCAACAGTACTGCTATTGAGCTTCGTGAAATCCTCCGGCGAGCTTTTCAGAATCTCCCAATTGACGCCACCATTCAGATGTTCGATGACATGAATCTCGACATCCTGGTCACTTTTGTGATTTTTCAAGACCAATTTGTAAGACTCTCGCCACACACCATCGTTAATACGTTGAGACTCTGTTTGTTTACGTTCGCCCACCAAATCAAAGGCCTCGCCAACGCGCAGTGTGATAGATTCATCCTTGGGCGTGTGCTGGATGCGATCTTCACCGATGAATAGGGGAGAGCCATCGATGTCGGGCTGATACATCCGTACAATACCGGCAGGTAACTGCGTATTTAGCCCCTTTTCGCCAGTATCAAACCGCACCTTAACAGCTAGATTGCTTTGCAGTGCTCCTGAGCTGGCAGGCCGAAAATTACTGGTCCAATTGTCAAAGACATAAATTTTTTCTGCTGGCACATCGTGTACAGCTAAAAATTGAATTTGCTTGGTTTGGTTATGCTTGATGGTCACCGGGCGGGGGATTTCATAAAGATGATACTCGCTGAATTCTCGTTGCTGCACCGGCGGCGCCGCTGCTTTAGCCATGGCCATATCTTCATTAACTGGCATGCCACCCCCCATACCGTAGCTCGCACGATTGAGTTCGCCTGCCACCAGTTTGAGCCGGGCATCTTCATAAGTTGCGCCACTACGATTGTCTAGCGTAATCCAGCCATCCAGATCCATACTGGTGCTATCTTTGGCCAGCATCAACACATAATTGGATTGCCAACTGATGTTGTTGGTCAGGTAAGCCAGCTCGACGGTTTGTTCACCTCCCTTATTGGCATCCACCAGCCATTTGAGCGTAGGTTTGGTAATGAGCCCTGCGGGAAGTTTGGGGAAGCTGAATTGTCGCACCTGGTCCTGTTTGAGCACATCCACGCCACCATCTTCCGTTTGGATGATGATGTCGTTGCTCCCGCTGAGCAGCGTTCCTTCGTGCTTGCCCCCATCCTGAGTAATGACAACGATAGGTTGATCTACATATTTTTGCATCAGCTTTTGCGAGCCCACAACATCGTATTCGTAGTTTTGCTCCAAAACTGTGGCATCCGGGTCATCCAGCGAGCGAAAATGAACACTTTCGGGGATGATGCTGGAAGGCACATCGGACACCGCTACCTGATTGATGCCTGTCTTTAGCTCGAAGGGGCGGATTTCTTTGACCAGCGCGATATTGCTGTTGTAGACGGTCAAATCCAGTGATGCTTGTTTGGCTTGTATCGTTGAAGATGACTGTGCTGTTGTCATCATAAAGGCTCCTGCCAACGTGAAAACAGTGAGTGTAAGAATAACAATTGTAATTTTCTTGTTCATATTTGGCCTCCTGTTTGAAAAATTGTAAAAGTTGTCGGCTGCTACTGCTTACAAGACGCCATTCCCGGAGAATTTGTTCCCCGAATGGGTAGCACATGACGACTGGCCCTGCTAACACCGATTGTCATATTTATGTGGCTATTGTATAATGAACAGACTCCTGATGGCAAAGTGCTGGTAGTCTGCAACGTGGTTCTTAGTTGCCATGAGATTAATTTAGATCATTCATATCCTTTTTACGAGGTGTTTTCTAATGAATTACTACTTTGGAAAGCGCAGCCAAAAGTCACCTACCCGGTCGGCAATGGTGTTCTTAGTGCTGTTTTTTATTCTGGCCGCAGTTGGATTAGGGCTGACTGGCGTTTCTTATGCTATCACTGAATCTGCCCAGGCTGGCTCGGGGCAGGTACTATTTGGCCCGCCCACTAGTCCGCCTAGTAATACACCTACACTGACGCCAACCTTGACCCCCACGCCCTCGCTGCGTGGTGATGTGAATGGTGATTGCAAGGTCGATATTCTTGATATCATGTTTGTTTCCGGGCATTGGAATTCCAATGTGGGCGATCCTGATTACGATCCCAAGGCAGATTTGGATCAGGATGGTGATGTTGATGTGTTGGATATTATGATTGTTTCGGGGCAGTGGCAAAAGACTTGCTCCGATTCGTCTGCTGCGCAATTCAAGTCCACCTGGCCTGCGTTTGCCACCGATACGCAACCACCTATTTATATGCCCATGTTTGTGCAGGGCAATGCCTTTATTGCGCACATTTACATATTCGATGAAGCTTACTTACATGATGGCGCTGATGGGATTTTTACGATTGATGTTGATTTGAGCGGGGCCAGGGATGTTGTTGGTGCGGCCTTTACGCTTCAATTTGATCCCGCTATGCTTCATGCAGTGGACGCCCGTGCCGGCTCTTTGTTGGTGGATACCGGGCGCACTGTGCATTCGCCCAATGTTGAAATTGACAATACCGCTGGTATGCTCCGTTTTGCTGTAGCCAGTTCGGGCACGGAGCCGGGCGCTGATGGTGCTGGCCAGCTTGCCCAAGTTGATTTTGAAGTGGTTGGCAGCGGTAGCAGTTTGCTCGCATTTAGTGCGGTAACAGTGCTGGATACTGCGATAGAGGGGCTGGCAGTGACGCCCTTCAGCAGCTATGTGTACACGCTGGCAGGTCCACCTACTCGCACGCCCACACCGGGCGGGACTGTTACAGCTACGCCTACAGCTACTGCTACACCTACCCGTACGCCTACAGCTACCGCCACTCCTACGCCAAGCGATACAGCTACACCTACAGAGACGCCCTCCACGCCGCCGCCACCTACGGCCACCCCAACGCGAACCCCTACGCGCACACCTACACCTACGCGTACACCCACTCGCCCGCCAACGCAGACACCTACGCGTACCCCCACACCAACTAAAACGCCAACTCCCACCGACACCCCCACACCTACTAAAACGCCAACTCCCACTAATACCCCTACGCCCACTCCCACGCCCCTGAGCGGCACGCTCCTTTATCCGAATCCCACCACATCAACGCACGCCTTGGCTGATGGCTCTTTTACGCAAGATATTATGGTGCGGGATGTGAATGATTTTGGCGGATTCCAGTTTACCCTGCACTTTGATCCAGCAGTGTTGCATGCCGATTCCGCCAGTTTGGGGCCTTTCCTTGGTTCTACCGGGCGAACGGTTTCACCTTTGGGGCCAGATATTGACAATGACGCCGGCACCATCACTTATGGCGGCTTTAGTTTTGGCAGTGCGCCCGGGCCCAACGGCACAGGGGTCATCGCTCACATCGTTTTCGTGCCTCAGGCTACTGGAACCAGCTCGCTTACCTGGTCAGATGATACACTCTCTGATACCGATGGCAATGCTATTCCTCATGGCGTCCTGAATGGTACGATCACCATAAACTAAATAATCGTAACGACTAACGTACCCGACTTCAATCACCACAAAGACACTAAGAGCACCAAGCATTTCAAAACTTTTTCTTTCTTTGTGCCTTTGTGGCTTCGTTTCTTAGTGGTTTCTAGCCGGGCTACCTTAGTCGTAACATTCCTACTCACTTTTTGCCACGGAGGCACAAAGGATAAAAGACTAGAAGTCCTTGTGTGCCTTCGTGGTTTTCTTTGAGTAGCAGTGAACAGTTCCTATCAGTCCAAATAGCCAAATTACTGTTTTGAGGGCACCTTGAACTGGGCGAACCATTGCAACAAGGTGTCACTCAGATTATTTTCAGCGTTCAGCATGTCGGTTCCATGCCCTTGCTTTTCGAGCATGAGCAATTGGTGCGGGCCCGCAGCCTGAGCATCGAGTTGCTGCACGCTATTGGCAGCATAGGAATCCTCGCTACTGGCTGCCAAAAAGAGGGGACGTTGGCCGTAGCGCTGCAACGCGGGTTCTGTCTTTACACCATGATAATCCAGGCCCGGGCTCAGCAGGGCCACACCCACGACGCGTTCATCCGCTGCCGCGGCATTCAACGCGATATTGGCGCCAATAGAAGCGCCCGCCAGAAGAATGCGGTCAGGGTCCAGCTCAGGTCTGGAGCGTAGAAAATCAAGGGCAATGGCTGCATCCTGAGACATTTTCAGCCATTGCCGCGTGCCCTCGCTCTGGCCGTGCCCGCGCAGATCAATGGCCAGCACGCCAAAGCCTGCCGTTTGCAGCGCTGCGGCAAAATCAGCCCAATCCTCACGTTGGTGCCCCAGCATGTGCAGCAGCACCACGCCCGGCGCCTGTGTCGCCTCGGGCCGGTAGTACGTGCCCATGATGCGCACGCCATCCTTGGTCACCATGCCGATGTCAAAAACCTCGGCACGGGCCGCAATCTCGGGCACGGGCGGCAGCGCAATGGGCGGCACTTGCACACCGTTGGTTGCCAATTCCTGCTGCATCGCCTCGATGGTGGGCACGTAGCTGCGGATAATGGCATCGATTTGCTCCTGCGGGAAATTATTGGCCTGCGCTTTTTCCAACGTGCTAAAAAACTCATGAGCGGTCATATCCCGTTCTTCCAGCAGAGCCTGCATGGCTGTCGGCAGAGGCGTCGGTGCCAGTGTGGGCTGCGTTGTTGGCGTTGGAGCCAGGGTTGGTGGGACGGGCGTAGCAGCAGGCGAACAAGCCCCCGCGCTCAGCATCAAGCTTACTATCAAAAGATAAAAAAACAGACGTTTTAGAGTCATTTTTATCGAATCCTCCTTGTAAGATGAACAGTGTCGTGAGATAATCGTAGCAGTCACCAAAGCGAGATGCCCGATGCCCACCATTAAAAACACCCGATTGGTTTATTCCACTGACCCCGATGTGGCAGTTGCGCCGCGCCGAAGCAAAAAGAAGCGCCCGAGCAATCGTCCAGGTCCCAAATTGCCCGACGACGGCATCATTCGTATCTTTTTA
>CAZMDD010000095.1:0-47533 GCA_964565065.1 uncultured Caldilineales bacterium
ACACTCATTACCGAATATTTACGAAATGGCCAAAGACGAGAGGGGAGACCATTGTGCGATAGTATAACAGCCCCATTCATGCTTGGCAAAAAGCATCCGAAACGCTACATTCTTACGCTATCTAAACAGCAATGATTTTTAGGTGTTTCGTAACTACTAAGGTAGCCCGGCTAGAAACCACAAAGGCACGAAGCCACAAAGGCACGAAGAAAAGAAAAAGCTTTGAAATTCTTGGTGTTCTTAGTGTCTTTGCGCCTTTGTGGTGATTGAAGTCGGGTACGTTAGTCGTTACAATTCATATCATCAACTATTTAATAGGAATGGCCGGCATCAACCATCATTTTCAACTGCTTGAAATTCCCCAAATCTTCCAGGGTCGAAGCCTCACCATTGCCCACATAAACATCCAATGAGCCCTTGTCCACAAGAGCGTCTAAGGAACTCTGGCTGGTGCGCAGAAAAAGATTGTGCTGGTCTCGGCAATAACGTTTCCTGAAAAACCAAAACTGTCGAATCTCGACACAGTTCGAATCCAGCGTGAGCTGAAAGCCATGCCAGCGAATCACATCAAACAGTGCTCCCAGCAAGAAAGCCAGCGTAACACCATAGCCAACTTGCCGCAGCGTCAGAACATCGCGCCCATGCAATCCCCGGGCCTCGAAAAGCACAACAATGCCAATGATGACAAACGCTACATCCCACAACAAAATCAAAAAATGCTGGCGGGTACGAATCTCACTTCGCATCATAATACCTCCATTTGAAGCGTGCCGATCGCTACGGACAGTTGAAAAAACAAACAGAAGCAAAAGCCTGCGTCATGCACATCCTCTGCAAACTGATGCACATTCGCTTTTCGCCATCTTCGAGCCTGGTGGCAAAGGCGTGAAGATCATAACCTGTGTCGTTACCTTATTGAAAAGTATAGCAACTATTGCTCTCCGCTGCCTGACGTTTCCATGAGCTTAACCTGACGAAAAACAGACGCCTTCTTGACGTTGCTGTCATTTTGGTCATAAAAAGCAAAATGGCACTTGTTTTAATGCTGATTTTTAGTTAAAATGAGTCATTAAACCCTATGCAGAGCAGTGGCCTGATGGCATGGCCAATGTTGCCAAACAACCATTTGCCAAATACCCAAAACCTCCCATGTCTCACCACCAAGATGAACTCGACGCACTTTTACGCCGCATTTCAACTCTCTCCGACAAAAGTCTGACTCAGCTCTCGCAGTACATCAGTTTTTTGAAATGGCAGGAGTCGCAACAGCACTCATCCAAGCCCCGAGACCCCGCATCAACGCCACAAATCACCTGGATTTACGACTTTATCGAACATTACGCCCAGGCCCGCCAGACTGCCACAGCTAACCCCACCGGCATGGAGCTAAAAACAGCGCCCGCCAGTTGCGAAGGTGTCATCCGCCCCGCCATCTGGCAGCATCCCCCGGCCAAAGGTGAGGCGGTGCTGGAATATCAAATAGCGATTCCCATGCAGGCCGACACGCTCAAATTAAAGCTGGCCGCGGGCGTGCGAGATGGTGCGCTGCTTTCCGCTGAAAACCAAGTAGCTTTTCGCATACGTGTCAACGGACGCCTGCTGTGGACGCATCTCAAGCAGGAAACTACGTGGGATGATTTTGTGCTGGATTTGCCTACCCTGGCCGGGCAAATGGCGGTCATCCAGCTCATCACCGACGCCCTGGGCAACTCCCGCTGGAACTGGGCGGTGTGGGGCGAACCACAATTGCTAGGCATGCACCTTTAACATAAAAATACAACGGAGGAGAAAACATTTTCCAATGCGCTGTTGCAGCCTCCTCCCGATTTTTTCGGCCCCGGGCACTGTGGCCCGCGGACTAACAATTGCACACACCACGGCACACTTGCCCCCACCCTCGGAGAACGATGATGTCTGAATTTGATCCTTCCAGCAGTTCTGAGCAGGTTTTTGGCGGCGAATTCGTCTGGCAACCCACGCCCGACTACATCCAAGGCAGCCACATCCAGCGCTTTATGCAGGCCCACCATTTTGATGACTGGGACACACTGCATCAAGCCGCCATCGACGATGTAGGCTGGTTTTGGGATGCTATGCTGCGTTATCTCGACATCCAGTTTTACAAGCCTTACACGCAAATAGTCGATCTTTCGCGGGGCAAACCGTGGGCCCGCTGGGCCATTGGCGGGCAGATGAACATCGTACACAATGCCCTGGATAAATGGATGGGCACAGAAAGCGAGCATAAAATTGCCCTACGCTGGGAAGGGGAAGAGGGCGTTGTGCAGACCTACACCTATCGCCAGCTTTATCAGGCAGTCAACCGCACCGCCAACGCCTTGCGCAGTCTGGGCCTGGGCAAAGGGGATGCCATTGGCTTGTACATGCCCATGAGCCCCGAAATTGCTATTGCCCTGCTGGCCATTGCCAAAATTGGCGGCATCATCTTGCCCCTGTTTTCTGGCTACGGCGCGGGCGCTGTGGCCACCCGCTTGGCCGACGCCGAAGCAAAAGCACTCTTTGTGGCAGATGGCTCGTATCGTCGCGGTCGGGTAGTGAACATGAAAGCTGTGGCAGATGAGGCCCTGAAACAAGTGCCCAGCCTGAAACATGTCATCGTACACCAACGCGTTGGCACAGAAATCACCTGGCATCCTCAACGAGACCACTGGTGGCACGAACTCATTCCCGCACAAGCTGATACCGCGGCTACCGAAATCACCGAGGCAGAAGATTTGATTATGATTATCTATACCTCGGGAACCACCGGTCGCCCCAAAGGCGCAGTACACACCCACATCGGATTCCCCATCAAAGCAGCCACCGACATGGCCATGGGGTTAGATTTGCGGCAGGAAGACACCCTTTATTGGATGACTGACATGGGCTGGATGATGGGGCCGTGGGAAGTCTTTGGCACACTCATCCTGGGCGCAACCATGCTCTTCTTTGATGGCGCACCGGACTATCCCAACGAAGAGCGCCTGTGGAAACTGGTTTCGGAGCATGGTGTCACTCATTTTGGTGTTTCGCCCACCCTGATTCGAGCGCTGATGGCCCACGGCGAAGGCCCGGTTAAGAAGTACAATCTCAGCGCACTGCGGGCCTTTGGCTCTACCGGCGAACCGTGGAACCCCGACCCCTGGATGTGGCTCTTCCAGGTAGTGGGCGAAGGTAAACGCCCCATCATCAACTACTCGGGTGGCACCGAGATTTCGGGGGGCATTGTCATGGGCAATGTGGTCAAACCGCTAAAACCGGCAGCTTTCTCTGGCCCCAACGTTGATATGGCTGCAGATGTCGTCAACGATGCCGGTGAATCCATTCGGGGACAAGTAGGCGAACTGGTTATTCGTCAGCCCTGGATTGGCATGACACGCGGCTTTTGGAAAGACCCTGACCGATACCTGGAAACCTACTGGAATCGCTGGCCCGATACCTGGGTGCATGGCGATTTTGCCGCCATCGATGCGGATGGCCAGTGGTACATCCTGGGCCGCTCCGATGACACCATCAAAGTTGCAGGCAAGCGCCTGGGGCCTGCCGAGGCCGAAAGCATCCTGGTCAAACATCCTGCAGTGCTGGAGGCGGGCGCCGTGGGCGTGCCGCACAAGCTCAAGGGCTCGGCCCTGGTGCTGGCCGTGGTGCTGGCCGCAGACTACGAAGCCTCCGACAAACTGGCTGCTGCCCTGAAAGATTTGGTGGTGGCAGGATTAGGCAAAGCACTCAAACCCCAGGACATCATCTTTGTGCCCGACCTGCCCAAAACCCGCAACGCCAAAGTCATGCGGCGGGTGCTGCGGGCCGCCTATCTTGACTTGCCCGCGGGCGATCTCAGCGCACTGGTCAACCCCGACGTGGTCGAAGCCATCCGTCGAATTGGTCGCAGCCGCAGATGATGTACAAGGGCATGAGCAACACATTGTCGGCAAAGAATCCCCGACCTCCACTTAAGAACCTTATCGCAAACGACTTAGCGACATCTCAGCCTTAACCACAAAGGCCCGAAGATGACACAGCGCCAAAAAGCCTCATTGTTTCGTGCTGTGGTACCTTCGTGTCCTTGGTGGCTACAACATTCATTCCATCATTCAGGAGATACGACACTCATGGACTTTACCCTCGATAGTGAACATCGCATGTTGCAGGAGATGATTCGCGACTTTGTGGAAAAAGAGGTCAAGCCCCGGGCCGCAGAAGTAGACCGGGAGCACAAATTCCCCAAAGAAAGCATCGAAAAAATGGGGCCGCTGGGCCTGCTGGGCCTCAACATCCCCGAAGAGTGGGATGGCGCAGGCTCCGATTATCTGGCTGCGGCCATTTTGTTCGAGGAGCTGGGGCGGGGCTGCGGCTCCACCGCACTCACTGTCGAGGCACATTTGGGCCTGGGCTGCGCGCCCTTCGCACTTTTTGGCAGCGACGCGCTCAAGGATAGGTTTTTGCGCCCGCTGGCCCGCGGCGACATGTTAGGCGCCCTAGCCCTAACCGAACCGGGCGCAGGCTCCGACCTGAAGGGGGGCGTGCGCACCAAAGCGGAAAAAGATGGTAACGAATGGGTTATCAATGGCAGCAAAATGTGGACGACCAATGCCTCGGTGGCGGGCGTTATCACCTTTTTGGTACGCACCGACCCCGCGGGCGGCTCTCGTTCTATGAGCATGATTGCTGTGCCTACCGACACTCCCGGTCTTACCATTCATCCGGCAGAGCGCAAAATGGGACTGCACGGCTGCAAAACCCACGCTGTCACGCTGGAAGATGTGCGGGTTCCCCTGGATTACCTGATAGGTGAAGAGGGTCGAGGTCTGCATCAAGCTCTGGCTGTGCTGGATGGCGGGCGTGTGGGCATTGGTGCGCTGAGCGTGGGCATTGCCCAGGGCGCTTTCGAAGAAGCGGTGGCATATGCCAAAGAGCGAGAAGCTTTTGGCGGGCCCATTGCCAACTTGCAGGCTATCCAATTCAAGCTGGCCGATATGTCTACCCTGATTGATGTAGCCCGCTGGGCCGTTTATCGCGGGGCCTGGCTTAAAGACCAGGGGCTGCCCTATGCCCAAGTTGCTGCGCAGGCCAAACTCTTCGCCACCGAAATTGCCGATAAAGTGTGCTACGAAGCAATTCAGGTGCTAGGTGGTTATGGCTACAGCGCCGAATTCCCGGTAGAACGCATGTATCGGGATAACCGCCTGATGCTCATTGGCGAGGGAACCAGCGAAATCAACCGCCTGGTCATCGCCCGTCAGGTTCTGGCCGATTAGATCAACCCCAAACCGTAACGACTAACGTATCCGACTTCAATCACCACAAAGACACTAAGAACACCAAGAGTTTCAAACCTTTTTCTTTCTTCGTGCCTTTGTGGCTTCGTGTCTTAGTGGTTTCTAGCCGGGCTACCTTAGTAGTAACCCCAAACATTTATCTTATGAACCATCCTACACTGATAACCATTGACCTGGAGGGCGTTTTTGCGCCCGAAATCTGGATTGCATTCGCCAACAAGGTCGGCATTCCTGAACTGCGTCGCACCACGCGCGATGAGCCTGATTACGATAAATTGATGGCGTTCCGCATCGATTTGCTGAACCGACATGGCTTCACACTCACCGATATTCAGGCGGTGATTGCCGACTTGGACCCGCTGCCCGGGGCCCGCGAATTTATGGATTGGCTACGGGCCCGGGCCCAAGTCATCATCCTTTCCGACACCTTCTATCAATTTGCCCAGCCGCTCATGGCAAAGCTGGGCTATCCTACCATTTTTTGCCACAACCTGATGCTGGATGAGCAAGAGCGTATCATCGGCTACAAGCTGCGCATGCCCGATAGCAAACGAGCCGCAGTCAACGCACTCAAGGCCATCAATTTTAGCATTGTGGCCGCGGGCGATAGCTACAACGACATCTCGATGCTAGGTGAGGCGGATCATGGCTTTTTGTTCCGCCCGTCGGCTAATGTGGCTGCCGAATTTCCGCAATTTCAGGTAGCCAACACCTACGAAGAACTCAAAGCCCTCATGGCTCCCTGGCTTTAAGAAACCGTAGCATCCTGACTGGACGTCATCACAGCGCGGATGGCGTTCAGCAGGGTGGGGGCTTGCTCGGGCAGGATGGTGCGCGGGTCAAAGAGCAGACCCGCCTCTTGCACCCGAGCAATAACCGGGGGCGTTTGCCGACGCAGAGACTCGGCAAGCTGTTGCGGGTGCGGATGGGGGATAACCAGCAGGGTGGTCGGAAGTGTTTGTCCGGGCAAGGAGCCGCCCCCCACAGTGCTGCCACCAGGCATGGTGCGGGCATCGATGCCCGTTGGTTTCAAGGCCTGGGCCCAGGCTCGGGCCCGCTGCGTCAACTCGTCGGGCCGGGCGCTAATCATGCGCCACACCGGAATCTCATCGGTGGCGGTGCCCCGCAGATAAGCCATGAGTGTGGCCTGCAACGCGGCCAGGGTTGTTTTATCCACCCGAAAAGCACGGGTGAGCGGATGTTTTTTGAGTTGCTGAATGAGTTCCCGCTTGCCTACGATGATGCCCGCCTGAGGGCCGCCCAGCAATTTATCGCCGCTAAAAGTCACAATATCGGCCCCGGCAGCCACACTATCCTGCACCGTGGGCTCATAGCTCAGGCCAAATGGCCGCGTATCCAACAACGTGCCGCTGCCCAGGTCTTCTACCACGTAAGGGGGAATGAATTGCTCTTGAGCCAGTGCGACCAAATCATCCAAGCCCACCGACGCGGTAAAACCGATGATGCGGTAATTGGATTGATGCACCTTCAAAAACATGCTGGTATCGGCATTGGCTGCATTCTGATAATCCTGCAAACGGGTGCGATTGGTGGTGCCCACCTCGACCAGGGTGGCATCGCTTTGGGCCAGGATGTCGGGAATGCGGAAGCCGCCGCCGATTTCTACCAACTCGCTACGAGAAATAACAACCTCGCTGCCCGCGGCCAGGGTACGCAGCACCAAATTGACCGCAGCCGCGTTGTTGTTGACCACCAGCGCCGCTTCGGCACCGGTAAGCCGGGTGAGCAGAGCCTCGGCGTGGATGTAGCGACTGCCCCGCTTGCCCGCATCCAAATCATATTCCAGATTGCTGTAATGGCGCGCTGCGGTAAGCATGGCCTGCTGCGCGGCCTCCGAAAGCAGCGCCCGCCCCAGATTGGTGTGTACAATGACGCCGGTCGCGTTGATAACAGGGAGAAGCGAGGGGCTGAGTCGGGTGCGCACGCGGGCCAGCAGGCGCTGGGTGAGCGCGGGCGGGCCCGGGGGCATGATGCCTGTGCGGATGTCTGCGCGCACATCATCTAGCAGCAGCCGGGCCTCGTCACGCACTGCATCATGGCCAAACTCGGTAATAAGCGCTGCCACCGCTTCACGGGCCAGAAGCGCATCCAAACTGGGAAGTTGACGGTAGGGATTCTCGGGCATGATGATTATTACTCACCTGGTGCTGAATAATGGCTGAAAATGATGACCACGTTTGTCATAATGCGTAGCTACTGTGTGGTTTCTAGCCGGGCTGCCTTAGTAGTAACTAGCTACTTAACAAAAACCTGCCTGCGCATCGAAGTATAACAAAAAGCCGCCAATGCCAAAAGCATGACGGCCATAAGTATGGGCGGAACAGGACTCGAACCTGTGACCCCTTCCTTGTAAGGGAAGTGCTCTAGCCAACTGAGCTACCCGCCCGAATGATAAGTGCGTGAATAAAACGGGGTTGTCGGCCCCATCCGAACGTACGGAAAAGACTTGGTATTCCTCAATGATAGCGGGCTTGTTTCTTATTTGCGATAACGGTAAACGATGCGCCCGCGGGTCAAATCATACGGCGAAAGTTCAACACGTACCCGGTCGCCGATGTAAATGCGAATGTAGTACATGCGCATTTTGCCGGAAATGTGCGCCAGAACTTCATGATCGTTGTCCAGCTTGACGCGGAACATGGTGTTGGGCAATGCTTCGATAATCGTGCCGTCAACCTCAATCTTGTCTGACTTTTTACCTTTTTTTCTGGGTGTTTTTGCCAAGTCGGCTACCTCCTGTTGAATGAAGTAAAGTAATACTACGTAACGATACCCGTCGCACCTTCAACCCTTGGTCACAAAAGCTCGAAGGTAGCCAAGCGAGGAAGCTTTTTCTTTCTCCGTGCCATTATGCCTTGGTGTTCTTCGTGACTAATCAGGGAACGTGAATCGTTACAAGACTTCGATGCAAAGCTGCATCATTAGCGTAGTTTAGCATAATTGGGCCATTTTGAGAAGATTTTAGGCTCTGTAAACCATGGCTTGCCAAAAGTGGCAACGAAACAAACGCTACCTTCGTAGTAACGGAAATGTTCAAGAAAATCTGTGCCATCTGTGGTTGCTATGGTCGATAGTCGTCAATCTTCGTCCATGTTCGTCTGAATGCACAGCGCTTTTCTCTAATTTCAAATGTGCATCTGCTTAACACGATTGGCTCAGCCCCGGCCTCCGACCAAACCCTATTCCACCCGGTGGGGCATCTGGTGTGTCGTACCTGATTATGTTATCATCTTGATAATTGTTTCGTAAGTTCTAAAAAGTTGTTGGCCATTGTTTGCCTTGTTGGGCAATGACGCCAAGACGAAAATGGTCAAAGAAGAAAAGAAAACCCTCAAGAAAAGTTGAATTGTAATGGTTCAATGCTACGCAGAGCGCACCCCCAAGCGCACCAAGAATTTCAAAAATTTTTCGTAACGACTAACGTACCCGACTTCAATCACCACAAAGGCGCAAAGACACTAAGAACACCAAGCATTTCAAAGCTTTTTCTTTTCTTTGTGCCTTTGTGCCTTCGTGTCTTAGTGGTTTCTAGCCGGGCTACCTTAGTAGTAACGGAAATGTTCAAGAAAATCTGTGCTATCTGTGGTTGCCATGACGAATTCATTTTCACCGTTGGTCAAAAAGCGCCACCGCTTAACTGTCGCCAGACCACACCATCTTTACGCATCATCGGAGGTTTTTGTGTCATCTGTTCAACCCCACGATCCAGTTTTGCTCATTAGCGAAGAGGGCAAGCGCTATTTGGTTTTCATCAAGCCGGATGATTTTTGGTACACCAATCGTGGCCGTTTGCCCTACAACGATCTCATTGGAAAGCCGTGGGGACGGGTGGTAGAAAGTCATTTGGGCCAGAAGTTTCTGGTTTTGCGCCCCACCACCTCCGATCTGATTCAGTATCTCAAGCGGGCCACGCAAATTGTGTATCCCAAAGATACGGCCCGGCTGGTGATGGAGCTGGATTTGCAGGATGGCAAACGTCTCATCGAGGCGGGCACGGGCAGCGGTGGTCTGACGCTGGCATTTGCACGGGCGGTGGCTCCCAGCGGGCATGTTTACAGCTATGAGGTGCGCCCGGAACATCAACGTGTGGCCCGACGCAATCTCGAACGCCTGAATCTGCTGCCTTTTGTCGATTTAACGCTACGGGATGCTGCCGAGGGTTTTGATGAAACAGATGTGGATGCTGTTTTTCTGGATGCTCGCGATGCCGCCGGTATTGTGCCCCGGGCCGAGGCGGCACTGACCGAAAGTGGCATCTTTGCCGCGTTACAGCCCACGGTGAATCAGGTAAGCGATGTGGTTCGGGCGCTGGAGGATGGCAATTTTGTAGAAATCCGGGTGGAGGAGGTGCTCATTCGCCCCTGGAAGCCGGTGCCTGACCGCTTGCGCCCGGCAGATCGTATGATTGCGCACACCGGCTATCTTATTTTTGCCCGCAAAATCGACGCCCGCTACCGTCGTTTTTGGATGGATAAACGGGATCGCAAACGGGCGGTACAATTTGCCGCCAAAAGCAAAAATTTTCCAACCATCAAAGGAGGTCGTTAATGGCTCGGTGCGAAATGCCGGGCGGCTTTGTCAGCTACCGCGGCAGCATCCATAATCATAGCACGTTTAGCGATGGCTCAGGCACGGTGGATGAAATCGTGCAGGCGGCTAGCCAGGCGGGGCTGGATTATTTAATTCTCACTGATCATAATCAGTTGGTAAATCAAAATTTGCAGGGATGGCGTTCGGGCGTGCTGCTGCTGATTGACATCGAAGTCAACGACATGGCGCTCATTCCCGAGCGCAATCATTTGCTCACGTTGGATGTGCATGAGGATTTAACACCCTTTGCGCCCGACCCGCAAAAACTCATCGATGCTGTACGTGAGCGGGGAGGATTGGCCTTTTTGGCGCATCCCATCGATTTGCCCGGGCCGGTGGTGGAGGAGTGTTTTCCGTGGACTGCGTGGGATGTAGAGGGCTACACCGGCATCGAGTTGTGGAATTTTATGTCGGAGTTCAGAGTTTACGCCACCAGCAAGTTGGTAGGGCTCATCATTTCTTACATTCCGCAGTATTTTAGCACCGGTCCCCATGCCCAAATGCTGGCCAAGTGGGATGAGCTTTTGCAGCAGCGTCCTGTTGCTGCCATTGGTGGGCCCGATGCACACGCCCAAAAATATGATATCGGCCCCTTTCGCAGACGCTTTTTGCCCTACGATTACTGTTTTCGGGCGGTAAATACCCACGTGGTCGTGCCCGAGGCGTTTACGCAAGAGGCAGCACACGATAGCAGGCTCATCTACGAAGCGCTGGGCGCGGGGCGGGCCTGGATTGGCTACGACATGTTGTACGATACCGAGGGTTTTAGTTTTGTGGCTGAGTCGCGGGCAGGCATCATGCAGATGGGCGCCCGCGTGCCCATGCGCGAGCGCCCCCTGCTGCGGGTGCAAACCCCCGCACGGGCCCACATCAAGCTCATTCGTGCGGGCTCGGGCGTGATTGCCGAAAGCCACGGGCGCTCGCTAACATTCCAGGTGGATGACCCGGGCGCATACCGCGTCGAGGTCTGGAAAAAAGGATGGCTTAAACCCCGCGGCTGGATTTTTTCCAACCCCATCTACGTGGGATATGATGGGAAATAAGAACTAAACACTGGCGTTTTTGGGTTGAACCACAGATTTTCGCAAGAAAATGTAACGACTAACGTACCCGACTTCAATCACCACAAAGGCGCAAAGACACTAAGAACACCAAGAATTTCAAAGCCTTTTCTTTTCTTCGTGCCTTTGTGGCTTCGTGTCTTCGTGGTTTCTAGCCAGGCCACCTTAGTAGTAACAGTTTTTTATATTTTGGGATGTTGGCCGCGCAGCGCAAAGTGCGATTCATAGCCCCGAGCAAAGCCGGCATCATGCGGTGGCGCTGGTTTTGGGTGCGGGGGTGTATCCAGATGGCCGTCTGAGTTCCATGCTCACCGATCGCGTTTTGACGACAGTGGTGCTCTACCAAGAGGGAAAAGTGGACAAATTGTTGATGAGTGGCGACAATAGTTTGGCCACCTACAACGAGCCGTGGCGCATGGCCGATTTCGCCATCAGTCAGGGCGTGCCCGAGCAGGACATCGCTTTTGATTACGCTGTGCATTGGCTGCATCCGGCCGTTATTGGCGGCGACCCTATCGATATTTTTTCTCCCAGCTACCAAGGTCGATATCAATGAAAATCTACACCAAAACAGGCGACTCAGGCGACACCGCACTCTTTGGCGGACGTCGTGTTAGCAAAGAGCATCCGCGCATCGAAGCTTATGGCACGGTGGATGAGCTGAATGCGTTTTTGGGCCAAATTGTGGCTATCTGCCAGGATGAGGCCATTGCCGGCAGTTTGCAGCGGGTGCAGGGGCAGCTTTTTGTGGTGGGCGCGGATTTGGCCACCCCCATGCAGGCCCGCACCTCCTACATCTCCCGCATGGATGCCAGCTTCGGCCAACAGTTGGAGGCTGAAATGGATGCCTGGCAGGCAAAATTGCCGCAACTGACGCAATTCATCCTGCCGGGCGGGGGCCCTGCGGGCGCTGGACTGCACGTGGCCCGCACTATTTGCCGCCGGGCTGAGCGCCGGGTGGTGAATTTGGCTCAGCAAGAAGCTATCAATCAGGAGGTTGTCATTTATCTGAATCGGCTTAGCGATTGGCTTTTTGTTTTGGCTCGCTATGTCAACCATATCCAAAATATGCCTGAAAAGGCCTGGCAGCCTGAGTAGGGCTGCGTTTTAGCATCTCTCATTCTTTTACAACGAGGTTTCATTATGCCACAACCAACACGAGAACAAGCCTGGGCTTTGGTTCAGGAGTGGACGAAGAATCAAGGATTGCGTCATCACATGCTGGCGGTAGAAGCTGCCATGCGTGCTTATGCCCGCAAATATGGCGAGGATGAAGCGCTTTGGGGGCTCACGGGTCTGGTACACGACATGGATTATGAACGCTATCCCGACATGGATGACGCTGAAAATGGTCATCCCCGCACTGCTTTGCGCCATTTCGAAGCCTGGCAGTGGCCGCCCGAGTTGATTCATGCTGTGGCCGCACATGCGGAGCATTTGGGTGTTGCGCCAAAGACATTGATGGCTCGGGCACTGCGGGCCTGCGACGAAATTACCGGACTGATTACCGCTACGGCATTGGTGCGTCCCAGTAAAGATATTCGTGATGTCAAGGTGAAGTCGATTAAGAAGAAATGGAAGGACAAGAGCTTTACTGCTGCCATCGATCGTGATGAAATTGCGCGCAATGTCGAGGCTTTGGGCGAAGACCTGACTCAGCACATGCAAATGGTGCTGGATGCCATGAAGGACATTGCTGCTGAGTTGGGCCTGGATGGGCGTTTGGCCCGATGACGTAACGATTCACGTCCCTCCAACACAGGTAGTGGTTATTTTTGCCTGATGGCAACTATTCACCGCTATCCAGAAAGCACCGCATTCGCCTACTTTGGCCTGCCTTCATCGTAGAAAAACGCAACCAAACGCAACCATTCATCCATAGCAAGCTCCTGGGCCCGCTGTCGAGGATTCAGGCCAGCGGCCAGGAGCGCAGCTTCGGTGGTTGCGGTGGATAGTCCCAGGCCTGCGGCCAAGCTGTTGCGCAGTGTTTTGCGCTTTTGCCCAAATCCAGCTTTGACCACCCGAAAGAATGTTTGGCGCTGCGCCACCGTGACCAGAGGCTTATCCAGCGCATCCAGCCGCAGCACCGCGGAATGCACTTTGGGGGGCGGGGTAAAAGCGCCCGGCGGCAATTTTCGGGTGATGCGGGCATGAGCGTAAGCTTGCACCGAAACAGCCAACAAACTCATGTGAGGTGGGCGAGCCACGATACGGCGAGCTACTTCCAGTTGCATGGTAAAAACCAGACGCTGCGGCGGGGTGTCAGCTTCTAAAAAATGCCGCAGCAAAGGCGAAGTGATGTAGTAGGGAATGTTTCCCAGCACAAAGTAAGTTTGGGCGCCGCCAACATGGGCCAGAGCTTGGCGCGGGGACATGGCCAAAGCATCACCATGCAAAATGCAGACATAAGGCCAAGGCGCATAGAGCTCGCTGAGCCATGAAGCCAAACGGGCATCCAGCTCGATGGCAACCAGATGAGCAACCGTCGGAATGAGCGCAGCGGTCAGGGCGCCGGGCCCGGGGCCCACCTCGATGACCGTGGCATCGGGGGGCAGCTCGGCATCGGCAACAATCGCCTGTAAAATGTTAGGATCGCTGAGAAAATGCTGGCCCAGGCCCTTGCGCGGGCGCAGGCCTAACGCACGCAGGCGGGGCAGCAAAGTAGGAACGGGCGTTGTGGTCGTCATAGCTCATTGACGAGTGTCAATATCAAAGTACGCGTAAAGCAGACAAACGCCCAACAAGCCCGTTAAAACCAGCACTGCCCCCATCCCGAGCATCAACAAGCTCCAGATGCCAAGCCGCGGCTGCATTACAGCCCAACCAAGATACAAAAAGAGTAATCCGAGGGCCAGACGAATCAATCGATCCCAGTTAGCTTCGTTGGATTTCATAAAATAGCTCCAAAGATGTGAAAAGTCGGGACTACAGAGATGTATCGTCACAGATTTTCATTATTTTGTCAATCTTCCGGGGAGACGTGAGTCAGAACTTGATTTTTTGAGCGTCGCTGGCTACAATGCCCCTAGTTCTTGCCATTTTTGCCGGGGATGCACCTTGCCGCGGCATTCTGCACGGAGATATTTAGCACGATGACATTACCGAATCGAACAAGTTACTGTGAGCGCTATGGCGTACGTCCGGGCGAAGCTATCAATCTTGCTGCGGTCAATCCCGCAGATACGGGCGACTTTTCGTCGGTTAAAGATGCCACCAAAGCGCTGAAACGAACGCGCAAGCAGCTTCGCAAACTTCAGGATCGCTTTTATGCCTGGAACAAAAAAGCACTGCTGATTGTATTGCAAGCGATGGACACCGCGGGCAAAGATGGCACCATCAAGCACGTGATGCGAGGCGTGAATCCGCAAGGGGTCACTGTGACCTCGTTCAAAGTACCCACACCTGAGGAACTGGCCCACGATTATTTGTGGCGTGTACACAAAGCTGTGCCTCGTCGCGGACGCATCGGCATTTTCAATCGTTCGCATTACGAAGATGTGCTGGTGGTGCGTGTTCACAATTTGGTTCCACAAAATGTCTGGGCCCGACGCTACCAGCAAATCAACAGCTTCGAACAGCATCTTTCGGAAAACGATGTAGTCATTCTCAAGTTTTATCTGCATATTTCGTTGGAAGAACAGGCCCGACGCCTGCAAGCCCGGCTGGATAATCCTGATAAACGCTGGAAGTTCTCGAAGGGGGATTTGAAAGAGCGCAAGTTATGGCCCGATTACATGGCTGCCTATACCGACGCGTTACAAAAATGCAGCACCCAACACGCCCCCTGGTACATTATCCCCTCCGATAACAAATGGTATCGAAACTTGGTGGTGGCCAACATCATCGCCGAAACGCTGCAAAATATCAATCCGCACTATCCAGCGCCAGAAGAGGGGCTGGAAGGCATCATCGTTACCTGAGCCAAACACACTAAAACGCCCGGCACTCATGCAAAATCGCCACAGCAACAGCAACGACAAAACAATCGCATGAGACCGCATATCTGGCCAGGATTCCATTGACAAGGCACAAACCGAGTATTTTTATGAGCGAAGAAGCCAAAAGATCACGTCGCCGCCGACGCCCCCGCCATTCATCCCGCAACAAGGCCAAATCCACGCCCAAAGCTGCCCCTAAGTCTGCACAGAAAGCGACGCAAAAAACATCCTCCAAACCCAAGGGCAACAAACCCGCGAGCAAAAGCGCTGCCAAAGGTGCAGGCAAAGAGGATGTCAAAGCTGCCAAGAGCACCAATTCTGAACGGCGCTCCAGCTCCAGCCGTCGGGGACGCCGTCGACGCAGTTCGGGCGCACAGCGGAACAAGGCGCGCAATGCTCAAACACCACTGACCATCCAGCGCAACACCGAAAAATCGATTTCGCCCATCAACAAGGATATTTCCATCTACAGCTACACCCTGCGTCCGCGCAGTTTGCTGGATAGCTACAAAGCGGGCCCGAATATCGCCGAAAAGATGGCTTTTGAGCAATCGGCCCGGTACAAGCTGGATGACTAACTCCCATGCCTGAGCCCCCCAGCGATTATCGTCAGATAAAACAGCGCACCGACCGTCAGATGCTGTGGTTGGTGGTGGGCGGGCTTTTGGTGATTGGGGGTGGATTGATTTTTCTTATTTATGGCAAGTGGGCTCTGGCCACCAGCCTGCTTTGCCTGATTCCCGGGATTGGGCTTATTTTGTTTTTGTGGGGATTGCTAAGCGTGATTGAACGCTGGATGGGAGAGGATTGAGGTGTGACAGAAAGGTTACACCTCAAGTAAAACATCTATCCCCCTACTCCCAAACTGCCCGGTTTATAGCAAAATGGTGTAAAATGAACAGTCCGGGCCCAACGCCCGCGGCAACCATCCCATCCCCTCCGACTGACAACATCCATTGGCCATTGGCTATTTCCCATTTCAGGTAACGACTAACGTACCCGACTTCAATCACCACAAAGGGCAAAGACACTAAGAACACCAAGAATTTCATAGCTTTTTCTTTTCTTCGTGCCTTTGTGGCTTCGTGTCTTCGTGGTTTCTAGCCGGGCTACCTTAGTAGTAACCATTTCAGAAAAAACATCATGTCCCAACAAACTCTTCCTCCTACCTTCCAAGAAATCATCTTCCGCCTGGAACACTTCTGGGCTGAACATGGGGCCATTACCTGGCAGCCCTACAGCGAAAAAGTGGGTGCGGGCACAGCCAATCCCGCTACCACCCTGCGCGTTCTCGGGCCCGAGCCCTGGCGCGTGGGCTACGTGGAACCCAGTTACCGGCCTGATGATGGCCGTTTCGCGGAAAATCCCAATCGTATGCAAATGCACCACCAATACCAGGTCATCCTCAAACCAGATCCTGGCAACCCCCAGGAAATCTATCTGGAAAGCCTGCGGGCCATGGGCATCGACCTGGACGCGCATGATGTGCGTTTTGTAGAGGATAACTGGGAAAGCCCGGCCCTGGGCGCCTGGGGTCTGGGCTGGGAAGTGTGGCTGGATGGCCTGGAAATCACCCAGTTTACCTACTTCCAGCAGGCGGGCGGTCTGGATTTAGACCCCGTATCGGTGGAGCTCACTTACGGCCTGGAGCGCATCGCCATGTTCATCCAGGATGTGAAAGAGGTTTGGGATTTACAATGGGACGCGCAGCACACCTACGGCGACATCCTCAAAATTCAGGAAATCGAGCACAGTGACTATGCGTTCAACACCGCTAATGTGCAACGTTTGCGCCAAATGTATGACTTGTACGAGGCTGAATTTGCCAACGCCATTGAGAAAAACCTGGTGGTGCCCGCTTATGATTATGTGCTGCGCTGCTCTCACACCTTCAACCTGCTGGACACCCGCGGGGCCATCGGCGTTACCGAGCGCGCAGGTTACTTCCGCCGCATGCGGGATATGACCCGTCGTGTGGCCGAGGCCTACGTGGCCAAACGGGAAGAAGCTGGCTTTCCATTGCTGGATGCCAACGCGCCCGCGTACGCCCCGCCCATCATGCCTGCGCCCGAGCCTCTGCCCGCGGGCATGACCGCGGCTGATCTGCTGCTGGAAATCGGCGTGGAGGAGCTGCCGCCCCACGAAGTGCGCAGCGCCATGGCACAACTGCAAAAAATGGCATCCCAGGCCCTGGATGAGGCTCGTCTCAGCTACGAAAACCTGGTCGTCAGCGCCACCCCCCGCCGCCTGGCTGTGCAAGTGCATCAATTGCAGGCGCAACAAGCCTCCCAGGTGCAAGAATTCCGCGGGCCCCCCGCCGATCGGGCCTTCGACGCGGCCGGCCATCCCACCAAAGCCGCACTGGGCTTTGCCCGCGGCAAGGGTGTCGATGCCAGCGCCCTGGAAATCAGGGAAGAGGGGGGCAAACGTTATGTGTACGCGGTCAAGCAGGTGGAAGGCCGTCCCACCTACGAACTGCTGCCCGACATCCTGCGCGGGCTGGTTGCGGGCATCCGTTTTGGTAAATCGATGCGCTGGAACGCCAGCAACACCCCCTTCAGCCGCCCCATCCGCTGGTTGGTGGGGCTCTACGGCCCGGCATTGGTTCCCTTTAGTTTTGCTGGGATTAGCAGCGGCACGCACTCGCGCGGCTTGCGTCCCCACGGCTCCCCCCAAATCGCCATCCCCAGCGCCGAAAAGTGGCGGGAGCAGATGGCTGCTGCGGGCGTCGTGGTGGATCGGGCCCAGCGGCAACAGCTCATCGTCCAGGGCCTGCAAGAGGTCGCGGCCACGGTGGATGGCGTTGTGCCCGAAGACACCGCCCTGCTGGAGCAAGTTACCGATTTGGTAGAGCAGCCTTTTGCGCTGTTGGGGCATTTCGAGCCCGACTTTTTGGAACTTCCCGCAGCGGTACTCATTACGGTGATGAAAAAACACCAGCGCTACTTCCCGGTGGTGGATGCCGCAGGCAAACTGCTGCCCCACTTCATCACCATCGTCAACGGCCAGGATCGTGACCCCGAGCTGGTGCGTAAGGGCAACGAGGCAGTCATCCGTGCCCGCTATGCCGATGCAGCCTATTTTGTAAAAGAGGATCGCAAGCATTCGCTGGAAAGCTTCAACGCCGGCCTGGTGCGTCTCACCTTCCAGGAGAAACTGGGCTCCATGCTGGACAAAGTGCATCGTCTGGAGAAACTGACACCCGAGGTGGCCGACTTGCTGGGCCTGAGCCCGGATGAGAAGGCTGCGGCGGCCCGCGCTGCCACCTTGAGCAAGGCTGATTTAGCTACCAGCATGGTCGTAGAAATGACCTCACTACAAGGCATCATGGGCGAAATTTATGCACTGGGCAGCAATGAAGCACCTGACGCAGCCCGGGCTATCCGCGAGCAATACAGCGTCAAGCCGGAGCATCCCCTGAGCCCTGCGGGCCTGGCCCTGAACATCGCCGACCGGCTGGATAGCCTGGTGGGGCTGTTTGCGGTAGGACTTGCGCCCAAATCCACTGCCGATCCCTTCGGCCTGCGCCGCGCAGCCCTGGCCCTGGTGCAAACCCTCATGGCCTCGGGCCAGAATTTTGACATCCGCGCAGGCTTGCAAGCAGCAGCCAAGCTGCAACCGGTGACAGTCACAGCCGAGGTATTGACGAAGGTCATGGATTTTGTGGCCAAGCGGCTCTATGTGGCCCTGCGCGACCAGGGTTTCTCGCATGACGTGGTGGAGGCGGTGCTGGCGGAACAGGCGTGGAATCCTGCTCGGGCGCATGATGCGGTGGCTGCGCTGGCCGACGCGGTGCAGCAGCCCTGGTGGGAAGACGCGTTCACCGCGTACGCCCGCACCAAGCGCATCGTGCGCAAGCTGGATGAAACCTACGCCCTGAATCAAGATGCTTACGTCGAGCCTTCGGCGCAGGCGCTGCACACCGCGTACGAGGCCGCGGCTGCTCAACTGGCCGCACAGCCTGACATCCCCACGCTGGCGCGGGCCTTGCGCGAGCTTCGTCCCGCCATCGACACCTTTTTTGAAAGCACACTGGTCATGGCCGAAGATCGGGTGCTGCGGGCCGCGCGGTTGGCCCTGGTGCAACGCATTGCCGCCCTGCCCGATGGCCTGGCAGATCTGACCAAATTGCGCGGGTTTTAGTGACCTGGCGTAGCGCCATCACCGGCGTCGTTCGTCGAGATACGTTGGCGCAGCACGTACTCGTGGCGCTAATTTAGGATGACCATCAGCGCCCGCAAAATTTGTCCAATCAGCTTGCTTCAGGTATACTTATTTGTTGGGCGATAGCGCCCCGATTAACTGTAACATCATCACCCAATCCCGCACGCCTGAACCAAAAAACGAAGCTTGTGCCCGCCCGGCGGGTGCTTCGGATGTATCGGGCGGAGGAAAAACAAACACAGGAGTTTTTAGCATGGCTATTGTTTCACTCAAAACACTATTGGAATCAGGTGTCCATTTTGGTCACCGCACAAAACGCTGGAATCCGAAAATGCGCCGGTATATCTTTACCGAACGCAACGGCGTGCATATCATTGACCTCCAGCAAACTGTTTCGCAACTGCAAAAAGCATACGATTACATTCTGAATTTATCGAAGAATGACGCGGTTATCCTGTTTGTGGGAACCAAACGACAAGCTTCTCCCATTATCGCCCAAGAGGCGGCTCGCTGCGGCATGCCCTTTGTCAACAAACGCTGGCTGGGTGGCACGCTGACCAACTTCAAAACGATTCGTTCTCGTGTCGATTATCTCATCGAGCTGGAAGGCCGCCGCGACCGTGGTGAATTCAAGCGTCTGCCCAAAAAGGAAGTTTTGAAGCTAAATGAAGAAATTGAACGGCTGGAACGCCGCGTGGGTGGGCTGCGCAGCATGAAAAGGTTGCCCGACGCCCTGTTCGTCATCGATACCCGCCGCGAGGATTTGGCAGTGAAAGAGGCCAACAAACTGGGTATTCCCATTGTGGCGCTGGTGGACACCAACTGCGACCCCGACTACATCGATTTGGTTATCCCCTCCAACGATGACGCGATTCGGGCCATCAAATTGATGGTGAGCAAAATGGCTGACGCCGTAATCGAAGGGCGCCATTTGGCCGATGCGTTGCAGCATGATGATGAGCTGGATGCTGATGGCGGCGAAAAAGCGACAGCGCCGGTGTGGACGCCCCCGGCGGATCGCCCGGAAGATGAGCTGCTTGGGCCCTCAACCCTGGCCAAAGTAGAAGCCGGGATTGGCGCTGATGACGAAGAGGAAGCCAAGAAAGCTGCTGCCGCTCCCGAAGCTGAGGCCAAAGAAGGTACCGAAGCAGAAAAAGCAGCCTAACCGACGACTAGCATTCAAATCTGAAATTCAGGAGATAAAAATATCATGAAAATTACAACACAAATGGTTAAAGAGCTACGCCAGGCCACCAGCGCGGGCGTGCTGGATTGCCGCAAGGCGCTGGAAGCCTCGAATGGCGATTTCGATAAAGCGGTCAAGGCCCTGCGCGAGAAGGGGTTGGCTGCTGCCGCCAAAAAAGCCAGCCGCGACGCCAAAGAGGGGCTGGTGGGACACTATGTTCATCCCGGAGCACGCATGGCTTCGATTATCGAAGTGAACTGCGAAACCGACTTCGTGGCCCGCACGCCCGAGTTCCAGACCCTGGTCAAAGATTTGGCCATGCAGGTTGTGGCTGCCCGGCCTCGTTTTCTCAAACCGGAAGATGTACCCGCTGAGGTTTTGGAGCAGGAAAAGGCCATCTTCCGAAAACAATTGGAGAAGGAAGGCAAACCTGCCCACATCATCGATCGCATTATCGAAGGCAAGCTGAACAAGTTCTACGAGGAAACCTGCCTCATGGAGCAAACTTTCATTAAGGATAACAGCCTCAAAATTAAGGACATGGTAACCAACGCCATCGCCCGGCTGGGGGAAAATATCCGTGTTCGGCGTTTCGCCCGCTTTGAAGTAGGCGCAGAAGACTAAACAGAAGACCTCAAAGGCTCGGAAAATCAAATTTCCGGGCCTTTTTTCTAGTGCGGAGGATTGATTATGTCTGAATTGAAATATCATCGCATTTTGCTTAAGCTGGGAGGCGAAGCGTTGGCCAAACCGGGCGGTTTTGGTATCGACCCTGTTCAGGCTGAGATTTTGGCGCAGAAGATCAAAGATGTGCATGATTTGGGCGTGCAAGTGGCCATCGTTATTGGCGCTGGCAATTTGTGGCGCGGGACGCAGGGGTTGGCTCTGGGCATGGAGCGTACCACTGCGGATCACATGGGGATGTTGGCCACTGTGATGAATGCTCTGGCCTTGCATGATGCGCTGGAGCGCGCGGGTGTAGATACGCGTGTGCAAACCGCCATCGAGATGAAAGCTATTGCCGAGCCCTACATCCGCGGACGGGCAGTACGCCATCTCGAAAAGGGACGCGTGGTTATTTTGGGCGCGGGCACAGGAAATCCTTATTTTACCACTGACACCGCCGGGGCTTTGCGGGCCATGGAAATTGACGCCGAGGTGCTCATCAAGGCCACCAAGGTCGATGGCGTTTATGATGGTGATCCTCAAAAGAACCCCGATGCCAAACGTTATGAGCATATTTCATACATCGATGCAGTAAACAAACGCCTGAAAGTGATGGACAGCACTGCACTGACCTTGTGCATGGACAATGATTTGCCCATCATCGTCTTGAATTTGTGGCAGGAAGGGGCGCTGCAACGAACGGTCTTGGGGAATAATGCTGGAACTTTAATCTACCGGTAACCGTATCGGTAGCTGGATGAAGTCGTACCGCAGGCCCGGTGAATCTGTTTCATCGGGCCTGCGATAAAGTTGCCCCGAAAGCAGCGCGTGCTTCTTGTCCCACTTTTGTTTTTATCCCATTTCTAGTAAAATGGTAACGACTAACGTACCCGACTGCAATCACCACAAAGGCATAATGACACTAAGAACACCAAGCATTTCAAACCTTTTTCTTTCTTTGTGCCTTTGTGGCTGCGTGTCTTAGTGGTTTCTGGCCGGGCTACCTTAGTCGTAACGTAAAATGATGGTTGTGACAGCGTTCGGCATGTCATCATCTCTTTTATTCTGCTGCCCGGTGCAGTCATGCGCCTGTTTGCCCCCTAAGGAGTTTTACAATGATTAACGAAATCAAAGAAGAATCACGATCGCGCATGGAAGGCGCAGTAAAAGTGCTGATTTACGATCTTGCTGCTATTCGCACTGGACGAGCCTCACCCGCCTTGTTGGATCATGTCAAGGTGGATTATTATGGCACGCCTACCGCAATCAACCAGTTGGCCGTTGTCACCGTGCCCGAGCCCCGCACTATTGCTATTCGCCCGTTCAGTCCCAGCGACATTAAAACCATCGAAAAAGCGATTCTCAATTCCGATTTGGGTATCAATCCCTCCAACGATGGCAAAATCATCCGCCTGAACATTCCCCGCCTGACCGAGGAACGTCGCAAGAATCTGGCCCGACAGGTCAAGCGCCGCGACGAGGAGGCTCGCGTGGCTGTGCGCAATATCCGCCGGGATGCGATTTCCGATTTACGCGATTTCGAAAAAGAAGGCATGATTACCGAGGATGACTTGCGACTGGGCATGGATGAGATACAGAAATTGACCGACAAGTTTACTGAGCGCATTAACAAAATCGGCGAAGAAAAAATTGCCGAGATTTTGGAGGTTTAAGAGCCCGTTATGCCAGGACTTTTTAATCGCACCGCCAAAGCATCGGAATCAGAGGCCCGCTACAATCCGCAAGGCATGATTCCCGCACACGTGGGCATCATCATGGATGGCAATGGCCGTTGGGCCCGGGCCCGAGGGATGCCCCGGGTCGCGGGACATCGTGCCGGCACTAAAAACATTCGCCGGGTTCTCATCGAGGCGGTCGAGATTGGCATCAAGGCGCTGACCGTTTACGCTTTTAGCACTGAGAACTGGGCCCGTCCCAAGGAGGAGGTTTCACACCTCATGCGGCTCATCAGCCAGGGGATCCAGGATGAGCTGGATGAGTTGGATGCCCGCGGGGTACGCATTTTGCACAGCGGACGGCTGGCAGGGGTTGAAGCAGGCCTGCAGGAGCAGATTCTTGATGCGGTGCATCGCACCCGAAACAATGCTATCATCACCTTGAATGTGGCCTTTAATTATGGTGGTCGGGCCGAGATTGTGGACGCTGTAAAACAACTCATACGCACGGGCGTGGCTGCCGAAGATGTCACCGAAGCCCTCATCAGCAAAAATTTATACACGCCCGATCTTTCTGACCCTGACTTGATTGTACGCACTGGCGGCGAGCTACGGCTTTCCAACTTTCTCATCTGGCAGGCCGCCTATGCCGAAATTTACTCCACGCCCACCTATTGGCCCGATTTCGACGAGGCGGAGCTGCGCAAAGCTGTGGCTGTTTATCAGCAGCGCGACCGCCGCTTTGGCAAAATCAAGGATACCGAGCGCTAATCCATGCTCAAGCAGCGTCTGCTTTCAGCCCTGGTACTGATTCCTGTCGTGGGTGTTTTGGCCTGGCTGGGAGGCTGGTGGTTTACGGGTCTGATGGCTGTGGCCGCGGGGCTTTCTGCCTGGGAGCTGCTGAAAATGCTTTCGCTGGATGGGCATTTTCAGCCATTGATGCTGCCAGGCATATTGCTGGCGGCGTTGCTGGTTTTGCTGCCGCAGGGGGAAGCTGTGCAAAGCTTATTGGTTTTGGCGATTTTGGCGGGCCTCACCGGTGTGCTTTTCTTGCCCCGTCAGAGCGCACCCACCGATTTGCTCATCACCCTGGGCGCGGCGCTCTACCTGGGCCTGACGCTGCGCTATTTATCCTTGCTGCGTATCCGTGAGCATGGGCTGATGTGGTTGACGGTGACGGCGCTGACTGTGTGGATTATGGACACTGGCGCTTATTTTATCGGCGTGCGGTTCGGTCACCACAAACTTTGGCCCCGCATCAGTCCTAAGAAGTCGTGGGAAGGATTTTGGGGCGGCTTGGGCTCAGCCACCCTGGCCGCGGCGCTGATGGCACATTTTTGGCTGCCCGGTGTTTCGGCCTGGCAGGGGGCGCTGCTGGGTGTGCTTGTGGGCTGTGTGGGTCCGTTGGGCGATTTAAGTGAATCCCTGTTCAAACGACAGTCAGGTGTCAAGGATTCGTCGCAACTTATCCCCGGGCATGGTGGCGTTTTGGATCGTGTCGATTCATTTATTTTTGTGGCCCCCGCGGTGTACTTGTTGACACAGATGCTGGGTTGGTAAAGGTGCGCCGCTGCGACCTTGTGCATCATGCGCGGCTGCCCGCGAGCCAGACTGCGCCCAAAAGCTCTTCGCCGCGCACCGCTGCGGTTTATTCCCGTTTTTTGTAAACCATGTACGCCAGGATGATGCCGAATCCGTACAAAATTAGCAGCGGAACCATCACGATTGCCATGTTGAAAGGATCGGGCGTGGGGGTGATGACCGCAGAAAGCACGGCAATGATGACAATGGCGTAGCGCCAGAATTTCTTTAATTGTTGCGGCGAGACAATGCCCAGCCTGGCCAAGATAGCAATGAAAAGGGGCAGCTCAAAGCCAATACCCAACCATAGCAAAAAACTCAACACAAAATTCATATAAAAACTGGCCCCGTACTCCGCTTTGATGAGGTCTTGCAAAAAGGATTGCAAGTAGCGCAAGGTAAAGGGCAGCACAACAAAAATCCCAAACGCCACCCCCAGGGCAAACAGGCCCGCGGCCATGGGTAACGATACAAAAAGCCCACGGCGTTCATTTTTGGTGAGTCCCGGCACGATGAATGCCACCAGTTGATAAATAATCACCGGACTTGCCAGCACCGCGCCCATAATCAAAGCAGCTTTGAGATAAAGAAAGATGGGCTCTGCCGGGCTAAGCAACTGAAGCTGGCTTTCGCCCTGCAAAAAGTTGATGAGTAGTTCCAGAAAATGGCGGGCAAAAATCAGGCCGATGCCCACACCAATAGCCAGGGCCAGCGCGGCCCGAACTAAACGGTCGCGCAGTTCCAGCAGATGCGCCATCAAGGGCAGGGTGGGTTCTTCTTGGGAGGAGGTGGCAGGCGTTGCTGCCGGGGGCGTCAATTCCGGTTGTTCGGTCATGGCGTGTTATCGCTGGCAGAGGTATCTTCGGGCGTGTTTTCAGGTGTATCGGCAGTTGCGGGCGGCTTAACCAACTCAGGCTTTGCATCTCCAGAGACATCCTGCAGCGGTTCAGCAACGCTCATGGCCACCTTTTTCACTTGTGTCACCGGATTCAGCTCTTCGGCCAGTTGCTGAATTTCTTGCAGCGGGCGCAATTCATCTGCAAACTGGTCAGTCAATTCATTGACAATGGCCCGCAACTGGTAGGCATATTTGCCAATTTGTCGCATAATGCCGGGCAGGCGCTCAGGCCCGACCACAACCAGCGCCAGGAGAACGATGAGAAAAAGTTCGCCCATGCCAATGTTGAACATAGTTTGTTTAACTCTCGGGTGAGGGGGATGGCGGCGTCAGTAACGCGTGCATGACATCCTGATGGCGAGTGGCCGCCCCCAGCACGCCATTGATGAAACGGGGACTGGTTTCGGCGCTGAATTCTTTTGCCAGCTCTACAGCTTCGTTGATGATGACTTTGGTGGGCGTATTGTGAAAATTCATCTCCCAAATGGCCATGCGCAAAATGTTGCGGTCAAGCGCGGCGATTTGGTTGACGGGCCATTCCGGGGCAAAATGCCCGATCACAGCATCCAGGCGTTGCTTGAATGCTGTGACCCCTTCGATGATGGTCTGCACAAAGTGAGCAGGATCGGTGGGCAAAGCGGGCTCCAGGCGATGCAAAAGGTTTTGCAAGGCTTGGCCCGGCTGGTGTCCGGCAATATCGATTTCGTAAAGTACCTGAAGTGCGGCCTGTCGGGCCCGGTGACGCTGTAATTGCATGGGAATGTGGAGGGATACCCTTTTCGTTATGTCTGAGTGGTTTCGGTGCAGAAAAGGGGGAGGTAACGCCCCTTTTCAATTTGTCGATGTGAGCAGTTCAAGTATACTCACCAGCACCTAAAGCGACAAACCACCATCCACCGAAATGACCTGCCCGGTAACAAAACTTGCTTCATCCGAAGCCAAATAATGCACCAATGCCGCCACATCCTCCGGTTTACCCAGGCGTCGTACCGATGTATGCTCCAAAATGGTCTGCTTCATGCTTTCATCTTCCAGCAGATAGTTGGTAAGATCGGTGGGGACAAAGCCGGGAGCCACCACGTTGACTGTAACGTTACGGGGCCCGATTTCTTTGGACAGGCTTTTGGCAAGCCCAATCATGCCCGCTTTGGATGCAGCATAATTGCTTTGTCCGGCATTGCCATAGACCCCGGCAACGCTGGCAATGTTGATGATGCGTCCCGCCCGCTGTCGCATCATCAGCCGGGCGGCAGCCTTGGAGCAATTCCAGGCGCTTTTGAGATTGGTGCGAAGCACGACATCCCAATCCTCCTCTTTCATCAACATAATCACGTTGTCGCGGGTGGTTCCGGCGTTGTTCACCAGAATATCCAGCCGTCCGAATTCTTTTTTGATGGCCTTGACCATGGCGTTGGCCTGCCCGAAATCGCTGACATCAGCCTGCATGGCTACGGCTTTACCGCCCGCAGCCTCGATTTCTGCCACGACCTGCCCGGCTGCTTCTTGGCTATGGTTGTAATTGACGATGACAGTGGCTCCGGCAGCAGCCAGTTGGCGGGCAATTTCAGCGCCAATGCCGCGGGATGCGCCAGTGACAAGGGCAATTTTAGAATTCAGATCAAACATGTGCAAGGTCTCCTGGAGTGCGGGAATTTGAGTCTCAGTAACTGATGTTACGCTGGTTGGTGATGCTCATCTGCCAGCAGGTCGGCGACGGTGAGGACGTTCTCCCACGTGACCACCGCGGGCATTTTTCTGAATCGGCGATCGACTCGTTTCATCAGGCCCGCCAGCACTTTGCCGGGCCCGAATTCGATGAATTGTTGGTGGCCCTGAGCGATAAGGTATTGCATGGATTGTGTCCATTGCACCGCACTTTGTAATTGTGCGTTCAGCTCTTGTCGAATTGCAGTCACATCTTGCATGGGCTGTGCCGAAATGTTGGCAATAATCGGAAAGTTGGGAGGCTTGATGGTGGCTTGGGCCACTGCCGCACTAAACGCCTCCTGCACTGTGCCCATCAGCGGGCTATGTGCGGCAATCGAGACAGCCAGACGCACGACTTTGCGTGCTCGGGCCTCGGTAGCCAGGGCCATGGCCCGCCCCAACGCGGCCTCATCTCCCGAGATGACCACCTGGCCGGGACAATTGTCGTTGGCAATAACCACGGGCCCGTTCATTTCATCGCTGGCCTGCTGACAGATGGCGGCAATTTTTTCGGTATCCAGAGCAATGATAGCTGCCATGCCGCCGGGGGCTCGCTCGCCTGCCAGTTTCATCAGACGACCACGCTCCCGCACCAAACGCAGCGCGTCTTCAAAACTGAGCGCCCCCGCGGCTACCAGTGCGGTGTATTCGCCCAGGCTGTGTCCTGCGGCTGCGGCTGCCTGGATGGGGCGCCCCAATTTTTCTTCCACCGCGCGCAACGCCGCAATGGCCGAGGTTAGTAATGCGGGCTGCACGTTGATGGTGTCGGTGAGGGTCTCTTCCGGGCCCTGGAAGCAAAGCTCGGAGAGTGGAAAATCGAGAATAGCGTCAGCTTGTCGGAAAATAGCCGCGGCCGCGGGCGAGTGGGCAGCAATCTCTGCGCCCATACCCACCTCTTGCGAGCCTTGACCAGGAAAGAGTAAAACAGGGTGCGACATGAAAAACTCCGGTTTTGTGATGCGTGAAAGGGCCTGAGGGCAGGCCTATTGTTCGATAGTTGCTACATCTTCGGGCGTGGTGGGGGTGTCGCCATTTTCTTGCAGGCCGGGCGGGGGGGCTTGCACAATTTCATCGCACAAGGCCAGCTCCCACACATCTTGCACATGACGCACGAAATGGAACTGAAGTTGCGATTGTACCTCTTCCGGTACATCCTCCAGATCTAATTGGTTGTGTTCCGGCAAGATGACTTGGGTCAGACCCAGGCGGTGTGCCGCCAAAACCTTTTCGCGCACGCCGCCAATGCGGGTCACCTTGCCTCGCAGCGTGATTTCGCCGGTCATGGCAAACCCTTCGCGCACGCAACGCCCGGTAACCAACGAAAGCAGGGCCGTAGCAATGGCAATGCCCGCGGAGGGGCCATCTTTGGGCTGAGCGCCCGCGGGCACATGGACATGGATATCGTGCTGATAAAACCACTGGCCCGGAATGTCGTAACGATCTGCCGCGCTGCGAACAAAGCTCAGCGCAGTCATGGCCGATTCCTTCATCACATCGCCCAGATGACCGGTCAGGGTCAGACGCCCTTTGCCAGGCATGGCTGTGGCTTCGATGTAGAGCACTTGGCCGCCGTAGGGTGTCCAGGCCAGACCCGTGGCCACGCCCGGCGCTTTAATCCACTCGTGCGCTTCATCGAAGAATTTGGGACGCCCCAGCCATTCTTGCAAATTAGCATCGGTGATGTGTACCGGTTCGGTGTTGCCCGCAGCAACGCGGGTGGCAACTTTGCGGGCCACGCCGCCAATGCGACGTTCCAGGGTACGCACTCCCGCTTCGCGGGTATATTCGCGGATAATTTTGTAAATGGAGGCTTCGTCAAAACTGATTTCGTGCGGGCGCAGACTGTTTTCGCGAATCTGGCGGGGGATGAGATAGCCATTGGCAATGGCCACTTTGTCGCGATCGGTGTAGCTGGAAAGTTCGATGATTTCCATGCGGTCCCGCAGCGGGCCCGGAATGGGATCCAGCCAGTTGGCGGTGGTGATGAAAAAGACTTCGGAAAGGTCAAAGGGCACATCCAGGTAATGATCCCGGAAATCGCTGTTTTGTTCCGGGTCCAAAACCTCCAGCAGGGCGCTGGCCGGGTCGCCACGAAAATCGCGGCCCAGTTTATCGACCTCATCCAACATAAACACCGGATTTCTGCTTTCGATGCGGCGCAGCGATTGAATGATGCGCCCTGGCATGGAACCGATGTAGGTACGGCGGAAACCGCGGATTTCTGCTTCGTCCCGCACGCCCCCCAGGGCCAGGCGCACAAATTTGCGATTCATGGCCCGGGCGATGCTCAGGCCCAGGCTGGTTTTGCCCACGCCGGGCGGGCCCACAAAGCACAAGATGACCCCCTCGCGATCTTTGCGGATGTAGTCCACCGGCAAGCCCTCGGCAGGCGCGTCATCTTTGCGTTCTTGTCGCAATTTGCGCACGGCCAAAAACTCCAAAATGCGATCTTTGATGTCCTCCAAGCCGTAGTGATCTTCATTCAGCACCGTGCGGGCGTGGTCGATATCAAGATTATCTTCGGTGCGCTGATTCCAGGGCAGGCTCACCATCCAATCGAGATAAGTTTTGATAACGGAGTACTCGGGAGCCTGGATGGGGATGCGGCGCATACGTTCCAGTTCGCGGCGGGCCTCTTTTTCAGCCTCTTCGGGCATGGCTGTGGCAGCAATGCGCTCTTCCAAATCCTTAATCTCGCCCTGTTGCGGATTATCTTCACCCAATTCCCGCTGAATGGCCTCCAGTTGCTTGTGCAGATAAAAATCGCGTTGCGCCTTTTCCATCTCGCCCTGCGCCTCTTTTTGAATCTTTTGTGCCAGGCTACGGATTTCGACTTCGGTGCGCAGCAGATTGTTTAGCAACTGCAACTTGGTTTTTAGGGGCGATGCTTCGAGGATGGCCTGAGCGTCTATCAATTTGAAACCGGCGCTGGAAGCCAGCAAATAGGCCAATTGCAGCTCGCCCTCCACGTTGCGGGCGGCTGATTCCAACTCCTCGGGCATTTGGGGTGAGAGCGAAACCAACTGCGCAAAACGGTCTTTGGCCGAGGCAGCCAGGGCCTGCTCCTCCAAATCGTGAGATTCGTAATCGGGGATGGGGGTGAAGGTGACCGTTAAAAAGGGCGTTTCGGCCACGTAGTCAATAATCTTGATGCGTTCAAGGCCGTTGAGAACCAGGCGCACCGTGCCATCGGGGGAGCGCACCATGCGATGAATGCGGGCCAGCGTTCCGATTTCGTAAATATCGTTCGGGCCCGGTTCCTCCAGTTCGGCATCTTTGCTGGCTGCCAGCACAATCAGCTTTTCATCCAGATTCATCACATGTTCGAGAATACGCAGCGAGCGCGGTTGTCCCACAGTAATGGGCAGCCACATGGTGGGATAAATCACCACACCGCGCAGCGGCAGCAAGGGCAAGGCAGCCACAGCTTCCACCTCTTCTTCCATCATCTCAACATCTTCAGTGATGGCGCTCTCATCCATGGGAGGGGGTGTGGCATTCTCTGTATCGTCGGTGGGTAAAAGCTTGTCTTTCAAATTTTTGAACATAGGATTGGATGATTCCTTGGAAAGGTAAAACGTGGGGACATGAAACGTGAATCAAACTCAGAACCTTCAACTGTGAACTCAAGTCATATAATCTTAGCATGAATCATGCGCTATTGGGAACAAACGCCCCCTGGTATTTCTGAAATTTTGTAACTTCGTGGTAGTCTAATAAAGCACACATAGACGCCATTTATTTGCAGTAACTGTTCACGTCCATCCCAAGAAAACCACTAAGGCACCAAGACACGAAGACATTAAGGAAAACCTTGTGCATTCCTATACTTGGTGACTTTGTAGCAAAAAGGGGCAGAGACTGGTATAGTTGCTATTTGTAATCGATTTCAATCAATGTGGATTGATTTCAGTCCGCGACTTTATGAGGTTTACTATGGCTGCACAAGACCGTAACTTTATCCTGTTGTTAGGCGCACCTGGAGCTGGCAAGGGCACACAAGCGCAAATTCTGCAAGAAAAATTAGGCTTGCCCCATATCGCTACCGGTGATTTGTTCCGCTATAATTTATCCAACAAAACTGAGCTGGGGCTGTTGGCAAAAAGCTACATGGATAGCGGCGCTTTGGTTCCCGATGATGTGACCATCAAGATGGTTGCAGATCGGCTGACGCGGGAGGATTGCGCCCGAGGTGCTATTTTTGATGGTTTTCCCCGTAATCTTCAGCAGGCAGTGGCGTTGGAAGATTTATTAGCTGATTTTGGTGGACTCGATGTGGTGGTGATGTTTACGGTGGATGATGATGTGGTGGTGGAGCGCATTTCGGGGCGGCGTAGCTGCCGGAACTGCGGCGCGGTGTACCATGATAGCTTTAACCCGCCCAAACAGCCCAATGTTTGCGACGTTTGCGGCAACGAGCTTTATCAGCGCGATGACGATAAGCCGGAAACAGTGAAATCGCGACTTTATGTTTATTACAAGCAGACATCGCCACTCATCGGCTATTATTTTGCCAAGGGATTGCTGGAGGAGATCAATGCAGTGCAGCCGGTAGCCGCGGTCACGGCCGATGTTTTCAAGGTGCTGTCCGCCCATGGCATCCTGGTAGCGCCATAACGAAGTATTCACATCACAATGGTCGGTGGCCCAAAATGCGCCTATTTTGTAACGACTAACGTACCCGACTTCAATCACCACAAAGGCACCAAGACACTAAGAACACCAAGCATTTCTTTTCTTTTTTCTTCGTGCCTTGGTGCCTTTGTGCCCTTGGTGGTGCGCGCCGGATAGCAATGAATCGTTACATTCCAACTTTCATGGCATCACCTACCTAAGTAGTAACGCTTCTGAAGAGCAGTGCCCGGGGGATGAAGATGAGCGTCCTGTGTGCGGTTTGGCCTTTGAGCGCTGTTATTGAGCCATGGCCTTGCGCTTTGCTATCCTGCTGCTTTTACACTAAAATGGCGGCATGATACAAAGCTTTTTCATCATCACACTCTCGTTTGTTCTCTGGGCGGTTATCCATAGTTGGCTGGCCGATTTCAGGCTCAAGGCTCGCTTTCGCCAGCGCTGGGGCGACGCGCTATTTCGCTGGTATCGGCTGGGTTACAACTTTTTTGCCGCGTTGAGCTTTGTGCCCGTTTATCTGGCTTATAGCTTGCTGCCCGACAAAGTGCTGTGGCAGCCGGGCCCGCTGGCCACCTGGCTGATGCTGGGCATCCAGGCTGTGGGACTTGTGGGCCTGACCGTTGCGGTCTTTGCCACCGATGTGGGCGTTTACACCGGTTTGGCGCAACTTCGCCCCAGCTACAATCCCGATGCGCCCCCCGAGCCCATGCGCCTTTCCGGGCTTTACTGCCTGGTGCGGCATCCCATTTATTTTTTTAGTCTGTTCATCGTGTGGTTTGCCGCACCGGTCACCGTCAATCGCATGGTGATTGCAACCCTGTTCACTCTTTATTTTTACTATGGCGGCAAGCATGAGGAGCTGGGGTTAAGAGAGGAGTTTGGCGTGCAGTATGATCGCTATCGTCAACATGTGCCCATGCTCGTGCCCAGGCCCGGGCGCAAGCGTTGTCCGGAGGTGCTGCCATGAAGTCTGTTACAGTCATTGGCGCTGGACTGGCCGGGTCTGAAGCGGCTTGGCAATTGGCCCGCCGCGGCGTTGCTGTACAGCTTTACGAAATGCGCCCTACTCGCAGCACCGAGGCGCATCAAACAGACCAGTTTGCCGAGCTGGTCTGTTCCAATTCGTTGGGCTCGCGGCTGCAAGACCGGGCCATGGGGCTGCTCAAAGAGGAAATGCGGCGATTGGACTCGCTCATCATTGCCGCGGCCGATGCGACCGCGTTGCCCGCAGGAGGAGCGCTGGCCGTGGGACGTGAGGCATTTAGCGCCTATGTTACGCAAACGCTTTTGCAGCACCCCAACATCAGCATTCACCGCCAGGAACTTACCAGGCTGCCATCCGGGCCCACGGTGGTGGCCACGGGCCCGCTAACGTCGCCCGCGCTGGCCGCAGCAATTCAGTCACTGGCCGGACAGCGTTATCTCTCCTTTTATGATGCACTGGCCCCCATCATCACCAAGGAATCGATTCAACCGCCCTGCTGGCGGCAATCGCGCTACGATCGTGATAGCGGCCACAGCGGTGGCGATTACATCAATTGTCCCCTGAGCGAGGCAGAGTATCGGGCCTTTGTGCAGGCGCTGCGCCAGGCCGAACGCATCCCGTTGCGCACATTTGAAGCGGAGGATGAATCCTTTTTCGAGGCGTGTCTGCCGGTAGAGGTGTTGGCCGCGCGCGGGGATGATGCGCTGGCGTTCGGGCCTATGCGCCCGGTGGGCCTGCGCGACCCGCGCACAGGCACGCGACCCTTTGCCGTCATCCAACTGCGGCAAGATAACCTGGCAGGAACACTCTACAATCTGGTAGGCTTTCAAACCAACATCCGCTGGCCCGAGCAAAAACGTATCTTCCGCATGATTCCTGGTCTGGAAAACGCAGAATTTGTACGTCTGGGCCAGATGCACCGCAACACCTTCATCAACAGCCCTGCACTGCTGCGCCCTACCCTGCAATGGCATTCACAAGATACGCTTCTCTTTGCCGGACAGCTCATCGGCACCGAAGGCTATGTGGGCTCTGCGGCCAGCGGCCTGCTGGCAGGATTGAACCTGGCACGGCTTGTCTGGGGCCAAAAACCACTTATTCTGCCGCGCACCACCATGATGGGCGCGCTGTTTCATTACATTACCCACGCCGAAGCCAAACACTTTCAGCCCATGAAAGCCAATTTTGGCATCATCCCTCCGCTGCAACCGCACGTGCGCCGCAAAAAGGAGCGCTATCGCCACTACGCCATCCGGGCGCTGGACGCGCTGGAGGCGTGGAAAGAGGAGCATCACCTGTGAACCCACTCCTCGCCCTGCTGAATCGCCTGCACATCACCCCTAAACGCCAGCATCGGGTGCAACCCAAGGCCAAGGGATTGCTGCTACGCGAAAACGCCATCCTGCTCATCCGTCATCCGCAAGAGGGGGTGTGGCGCTTGCCTGGCGGCTTTGTGCGGGATGATGAATCGGCGTTCGAGGCAGCAACCCGCAGCATCCACCAACTGACCGGACTGCGCCCCAGCACCCTGCAGCCCATTGCCCGGGTAGATGAGAGCGAATTCCGGGCAGATGCCAGTTTTGGCGATTTCTTTCAGATGTACAGCACCCTGTTTTGGGTGGCAGATTGGCAGGAATCTGCGCCCGCGCATCCTTCTGAATGGCAGCACCAATTCATCCCCCTGGCAGCGCTGCCAGCTAACTGCCATCCCGAAGTGCTGCAAGCTGTGCAAGCGTGGCAACAGTTCAACCAACATGGGCAGCTAAAGGTGCTCTGATGAATCGACTGCATCCGCAACGCCCCAGCTACAGTTCCGGTTCCCCGGCTGATGCGTGGACGCCGGTGCTGGTGGCGGTGGTGAACAATCGGCAAGATTTCGAGCGGGCCCGCGAGGAGCATTGGTATCGTATTCCCGTCAAGCGGGCTCCGCGCCAAATTGCCGCAGAATATCTGGCGCTTTATCAAACAGGAAAATTTGGCGAACAAGGACAACGCATCAATGTGTATGCTCCTATTTTGCGCTATCATGTGGCCACCCGGGCCCAACTCATTCCCGGGCAACCGAACCATCCGCGGGCCCAGGAACAATACTTCAAGCTAGAGCTGGGCGATTTCATCACCCTGCCCCAACCCATCACCAATGCCCGCCAGCCCCGCCTCACCTTCATCACCACCACGCTGTCGCGGCTGCTTAGCGCCCGCGACATCAGTGATTTGTGGCTGCGGGCCGCGGCCCGGCAAAAATTATATGCAGCAGTGCGTGAACGGGGCCTGGCCGTAGAATGTTGGTATCCGGTGGCATTAAGTGACCGCCCAGAGGCCGATATGGCACTGCTCGGGCCCAACGGACGCATCAATGTCTACATCGACGAGATGGAAGACTGGGTCTTTGCCGAATCGGGCCCGGTGTGGTCCGACAGCGAAACCGTGCGCATCAACGCCCTTGAGTTGTTGAAAGATGCCGGGCAAACCCTGGCCCGGATGCTAACCACGGGAACGTGATGAAACCGGGGAAAGGGTCATCATCGTGACGTAAATTTGTCATAATTGTGTAACATTTTGGGAGTATAGTTGGGCTTAGAAGGTGAGGGTCGAATTTCGATATTTCTTACCACAACGCAATCAAACACATGTTTTCAGGAGACCTGATTATGAAACGTTTCATCTTGTTTGTTGTCATGCTGACCATTGTTGTCAGCCTCGTTCCGGTGCCTACGGCCCATGCCGCAGGCAATGATAGCGGGCAATGCAGTTGCAAAGTCATTTACAAAATCCACAAAGGTGATACACTGAGCGGCATCGCTCGCAAATATGGCATCAGCACCAAAGCGCTGCAAAAGTGCAATCATCTCAAAAACCGGAATCACATCCGTTCAGGCCAAAAACTGTGTATCCCCGGCCAAAAAACACCCACCAAAGACATCAGCAAAGGCAACTGTAACTGCAAGGCCAAGTACACCATCAAGCGGGGTGATACCCTACGCAAAATTGCACGCAAGTATGGTGTCAGCACCAGGGCTATCCAAAAGTGCAACCACATCAAAAATCGGAATCACATCCGTGCCGGGCAGCGCATTTGCATCCCTGCCAAGCATCAGGGGAAGGATATTAGCAATGGCAAGTGCAAGTGCAAAGGTAAATACACCATCAAGTGGGGCGATACGCTCAGCGGCATTGCGCACAAGTACAGCATTAATGCAAAATGGCTGCAAAAATGCAATCACATCAAAAACCGCAATAGAATTTACGCTGGCCAGCGCCTTTGCATTCCCAAATAGGAACTGTAGCAGCAACAGGTTCAATGACACTTACCTGTATCATTTTTCCCAACAAATGATACGCAACCACCCACGCAAACAAAAAGCCCGGGAGCAAAAAGCCTCCGGGCTTGCGTATGCAAAAATGTCGTGCACCCCTCGTCGAAACGAACTTACCCTTCGCAGCTTTCCATCAGTCCGACGCAGACAGCCTCGTGACACCCGTGAGTAACTGCTTAGGGCTGCTACCTTCCGGTCCTGACCCGGTTCACAGGCTCACGCCGCACGAGATCCACGCCGTGACACTGATGATGCTACACGATGAGCAAGTCGATCCTCAGAGGGGAATTCGACCCCGCTGTAGCGGATTGCGGGTGCAGGGCACCGCTAGCTCCCCGTCTAGCACGACAGGACTGATATTACCTGAGATTGCCCGCTTTGTCAATCCTGACTAAACAAAAAGCCAGCCCCGGAATGAGGCTGGCTTTGATGATTTAAGCGTTGCCGAAAAATTAAACAGGCATTTGAAAGGCGATGAGGGTCTTGGTTCCGTAAAGAATGGTTAGGATACCAATGATGATAGCTGCCCACGCCAAAGCCTTGCGGTAGCTGTAGATGTTCTCAAAGTCGGTAACAACCTGAAACGACCCTGCCAAAGCGTGGGTTATCACAGAGACCAGGAAGAAAAAGTCAATGACTTTCCATACTGGGCTGTTTAATCGTGTGAGAACCATATTGAAGCTAACATGGTAGGGCGGCACATAGTGGGTATAAATCATGTGCAATGTCAGGAAGAACAAAAGCGCAATGGCGCTGTAACGCTGTATTTTAAATGTTTGCATAAGTAGCCTCCAGATGGAATCCGGTTAAATGAAAGAAATGGGTTGAGGCCTGCAAGAGGGGCATATTGCCACTATCAGCCGCCATTTGCCATGATGAGTAAAATGGCGCCGCCACCAATAAGGGTCAGGATGGCAGACAAGATAAAGACAGCCCAGAACATGCTCTTGCGATATTCTGTCAAGTCAAAATAGTGGATGAGCAGTAAGCGGATGCCATCCAAGCCATGATAAACGACTGCTGCCAGCAACGCGACCTCGAGAACCTTGAAAAGAGGTGTTTGCACAGCATCAAGACGGCTATTAAAGGTGTCGACACCACTATTGGCTGCTCCAATCACCCAGAGGTGCATGAAGAGGTACAGCACCAGCGCCACGCCGGAGATGCGACGCAAGAGCCAACTGATGAAACCTGTAGATTTATACATTATAGAATTCGCTCCTTATGGTGAATCAGGTGTTTCTGCCCGGAGAAACTGTGGCGATGTCCGGCAGATTCCTGATTAGCAGGTCATCTTATGACGGAATGGGTTCGTTGAGATGCTTTTGCCGTTCGCGCTTGGCCTCTTCGTATTTCTGGCGTTTTTGGGCCAGTTTACGCAAGGTCTCAATGGCCTGGGTGGGGTTCAGTCCCTTGGGGCAAGCATCGATGCAGTTGAAAATGGTATGGCAGCGGGCGACACCGTCGGCCTGGCTGACAATCTCCAGGCGTTCGCTGGGAGCCGTATCACGGGGATCCAAGACTCGCAAAAAGGCTTTGAGCAGTGCATGGGGCCCGAGATATTTCTTGTTCATGCCAATGACTGCGCAGGATGAGTAGCAGGCGCCGCACATGATGCAGGCTTCGGCATCGTGCAGGGCTTTCACTTCTTCCTGGCTCATGCGGAATTCCAGCTCGGGGATGTTGTCCGGGGGAATCAACCACGGTTTCACTCGCAGATATTGTTCCCAGAAGCTGGTGCGATCAACGACCATATCTTTGATGACCGGCAGATAAGGCAGCGGGCCAATGGTCACCCGGTCATCTTTCTCAACTTCGTTGATGATGGGAGTCTTGCAAGCAAGTGTGTTACGACCATTGATGTGCATGGCACAACTGCCGCAAATGCCGTGGCGACAAGAACGGCGATAGGTTACCGTGCCGTCCTGATGTGTTTTTATTTCATGCAGTGCATCCAGAATCGTCATACCAGGCCGCATTTTAATTTTGTAATCCTGCATGTACGGCTTTTTGTCGACATCAGGATTAAAGCGCTGAATGCTGACGGTTACAGTGCGCTGAATATCTTTGTTGGACATGTTTTCATTACTCCTCGATAATGAAGTCGTAGAACGTGCTACGACGGACATTTCATATTAGTACTTGCGTTCTTGCGGCGGGAAGCGATCCCAGTAAAGGGTCACATCTTTGTAGCTGAGCTGGGGCCGGCCATCTTCATCTTTATGGGCCATGGTGTGCTTCATCCAGTTTTCGTCATCCCGTTTGGGATAATCGGTGCGAGAGTGAGCACCACGACTCTCTTTACGATTCAGCGCGCCCGCAACAATGACTTCGCTAAAGGTGAGGAGATTCTTGGCCTCGAGCGTCATCGACAGATTGGTGTTGAAGCGGCTGCTTTTATCCATGATGCGGATATTTTTGAAACGCTGCTGGAGTCTGTGAATATCTGCCATGGCCGATTTGAGGTCTTCGTCATTTCTGAAAATGCCCACTTTGTCGGTCATGGTATTCTTCAGATCCTGAACAATATCTTCGACCAGCTCATCGCCATCATTGTTGAAGAGTGACGTTACATAATCGGCGTTCTTTTTGGCCGGGTCGCCCGAGATGGGATAAAGTTTTGCGCCACCCTTGATGAATTCGGCAATGGCGTAGCCGGCGCGCCGCCCGAAGACCGAGGCTTCGAGCAAGCTGTTGGTTCCCAAACGATTGGCCCCATGCACACTGACACATGAAACTTCGCCCGCTGCGTAGAATCCGGTAATGAGATCGCCATTGGCATTGGCCAGCACTTCGCCATTCACAGTGGTGGGCACGCCGCCCATGCTGTAGTGGGCCGTGGGCTGAATGGGCACAGGCTCATCGATGGGATCGGTATGTGCAAAGGCAATGGCCAGGTCGCGGACTTCGGGCAGACGTTCCAGAATCTTGGCCCGTCCCAGATGTCGCATATCGAGGAAAATGCCCTGGCCATCTTCCATAACGCCGCGCCCTTCGTTGATTTCGGTTTGCTCAGAGCGGCTAACCAGGTCACGAGGCGCCAGCTCCATTTTATCGGGCGCATATTTCGACATGAAACGATCGCCATCTTTGTTGATAAGGTAGCCACCCTCGCCGCGGCAGGCTTCTGTCATCAGGAATCCGTGGCGATACAGGCCGGTGGGATGGAATTGCACGAATTCCATATCCATCAGGGGGGCTCCGGCGTTGTAGGCCAGCGCCACACCGTCGCCGGTGTTGGCGTAAGCATTGGAGGTGACTTTGAAGGCCTGGCCGTAGCCACCAGTGCCGAACATCACCGCTTTGGCCCGCAACACATGAATATCGCCGGTGAGCACGTTAATGGCCACCACGCCGCGGGCAATGTTCTCTTCGATAATCAAATCCATGACATACCATTCAGAGTAGAATTTGACATTGCGCAGCAACGCCTGCTCGTGGATGGTGTGCAGGAGCACGTGACCTGTGCGGTCAGCGGAGAAGTTGGCGCGGGGGGCGCTGTGGCCACCAAAGCGACGTTGCCCAATGCGGCCATCGGGGGTTCGGCTGAACACACACCCCATGTGCTCGTACTGGATGACAATGCCGGGGGCATCTTTGACCATGATTTCAATGGCGTCCTGATCGCCTAGCCAGTCGGAGCCCTTGATGGTGTCGAACATATGCAGATCGAAACTATCTACGGGGTCGTCGCCCGGAGGAATTTGTTCCAGCGGGCCACGAGGGCCAGTGCCGGCAACGGGCCTGACATTGTTGAGAACCGCGGCAATGCCGCCCTGGGCTGCACCGCTGTGCGAGCGCAAAGGATGAATCTTGGATAAGACAGCAACATCCTTTACACCATTTTCCGCAGCAGTCATGGCTGCCCAAGTGCCTGCCAAACCGGCCCCAACAACAATAACATCGTGGGTAATTACCTTAGAGTTTTGCATAGTGCCTCTCTTTTTGGAAACAACATGGAATAAAGTGGAATGGGACTGGATTGCAATAAATAATAATCAATCGTCGTCAATTTCTTGCGATTATAACATCGACACAATGAGCACTGTAAAAAATAGAACGCAAGATTGGGTCTTGTCCAACATTTTTGTACGCACAAGAACGCATCATTGCGTTTTTTATACTATTTTCAGCACTAACACTTCATTCTAGCATCTGTCTTGGGCCCGCGCTCTGATATAGATCATGTTGCGCCAATGAAAAACCCCGGCCAGAGGAGGGGTTGGCCGGGGTCGAAGAGGAGGAATGGAGGAACCACCGCGTTCCTTAGGGCTTTTTATAGTCCTGTTTCCTACTGCCAGTATAACAGAAGAAAATGAGTTTTGGATGAATGAGAGGTGGGGACAGGCTTAAAAAGCGCGGTGTTGCCAAATCGACGCTATCGAAGCTAAGGTATCGCTGAAAAATCACCCGACCTTCGTTCATTATCTCCGTGATGACGCCATCAAGAAAAAGCTGTGTAATCGTAACGACTAACGTACCCGACTTCAATCACCACAAAGGCGCAAAGACACTAAGAACACCAAGCATTTCAAAGCTTTTTCTTTTCTTCGTGCCTTCGTGTCTTCGTGGTTTCTAGCCGGGCTACCTTAGTAGTAACGTGTAATCTGTGATTGGGCTTAACCACCGATTCTCGCAGAAACTGAAGCCATTTGGATAGCGAGGAACAGTTGTCATCAGTCAAAAACACCACGCCCAAACATCGCAGTAGCAAAAAGATATGGCCGTTAAAATCAGGTGACCGGGCTCAATGCGGGTAGCAGATACGTTTTTACCACCACCTCCCAGCTCATACGCGCGGCAACCTGCTGACCCCGACGCAAAAGCTGCTCGGTCTCGGCATCGGTCAGGGGCAGATGGGTGGCAATGGCTTCCGCCACCCGCTTGCTGCGCTGCTGCTCGATGCTATCTCGGGCGAACTGATCGATGCTCAGAGCCTCGTCCGGGGAATGATAAAGCCAATCATCGGGCGGGGTGATAAAATCGGCAGCAATGAGATTGGGAAACTCAGGCAAATCGGCCACAGCCCGCTGCACAAAACCCACCGCACCGCATACCGTACTGGGCACGCACAACGCCCCAAAGCTCAGCGGCTCGATTTGAGCAATGCCAAAGGGCTCGTAAATACTTTGTCCAAACTCCACATCCGCACCACGGCGCAAATCCATGAACTGCATCGCCTCCGGCATACGCTGGCCACATCGGGCCCGGCTCCAGCCAAATTGATTCACCAACACCGCTTTAATGGCCCGGCTCTGTTGATTGAAGGGCTCCAACACATGGAAGAAGAAATCGGTCTCCAGTCCCAGCAAATCGCCGTTATCGGCCCGATGATGCACGGGCCAGCCATACGCTGCCTCCCATTGCTGCACTTGTCCAGGGTCACGCCCGGTGGGCTCAGCACTGGAAAGGATGTAGAGAATACCTGTCTTGCCCGCCCGCCGGAAGATGCGTTCAAGATGCTGCAACACCCGCACATCCCGCCATAGCGCCTTGCTCAGCACAAAACGGGTAACATGACTAAAAATAAAATCAGGCGTAAAACCCAACAGATTTTGAGCATAGCGCTGCAATAACTTGCGGCTCCTCTTCTTCTCATCCAGGCCAACAACATGAGCGGGCGCACCATTGTAAACCAAATGAATCGAAGCAGCATCGATATCCGGGGCCAAAAAACGTAGCTCATCCACCACCAAATCGCCCACCGCCAAAATTCCGTGAAACCGGGGAATTTGCGCCAGCAGCGCATGTTTGAAAAAATCATCCTGAGGCCCGAACAGCGATTCCATGGCATCATGCCGGGGCAGCGCCAGCCGCATGACATTATAAAAACGGGTATCATGCCCCGGATGCCCCTCTACCAGACGTCGGGCCGTGGCCACCTCGTGCGCATAAAAATAGGTGCGCCACTGGCCCGCATCCCGCTGCAACGCGGTCAGCGCCAGAGGAATGCCCATCCACTCGTGCGCCAACAAAACCTGTCGCGCGCCCGCGCCTTGGGCCAGATGCCACAGCGCTGCATACGCAGGCTCGGCCAGCTCTACAAACAGCCGAAATTCAGCATCCTGCTCATAACGAGCTGTGTCCAGACCAAAATCCTGCCACAAACTGAATTTGAAGGCGCTGGCTCGCTCCGGGCGGATGTTTGCAACATTCAGCAACAAAACTTCATGCTCCACCCCGCCAAAGGGCCTGCGCCCGTACAAAATAGTCACTCCGAAGGCAGCTTCGACCTGCTGCAAGGCGTGACTCTGCGCCCGAGGCAGCAAATCAACACCTCGCCGACGTTCATAAAGTAAACGCAAGCCATTGGCGGGTGCAAATAAGCGGGCCATCTCACCCTGATTTTCGACATTGTACGGGCCCACCACCAGCGTGCGAGCCACAGCCTGCCGGTATGCCCGGGCGCCCAGCAAACCATCGAGTACCGCACCAATGCCGCCAACCTTTACACCCGCTTCATGGGTAATATGAACCAACAGGTCGATGGATGTCTTCATGGTAAACCTTTACTCCAAAACAAACTAAACGGATGGCGGCTACTGCACAACAATGTCGCCCAGAGGCCACATATCGCCCGCCGAAGATGGATGCTGAAGATTCTGCACCGGCAAACGGCTCAAATCGCCGGAACGATAGGCCACCAGCACCAGCCGATAAGTTCCAGCCGGAAGCTCCGGCGGCAAAGTGAACCAGCGGGTGGTTGTCAAAAAATCGTGCGCCCGCCAATGCTGCGGCAACAGTCTTTGACTAAAATCACCATCATCGCCCGCTACCCACCCATTATCGGCATCCAGCAATTGCAGCGAAAGGGTGAGATCAGCAGGACCCGGGCCCAATGCCTGCCAATCCATCGCCACCGGAAAACTCTCACCGGCACGATACCTTTGACGGGGCAACATGGCCACCTCATGCAACAACAGCACCTGCCCCACCTGAGCCACAGCAGGCCTTTCAGGCAAAATTATGGCCTGGCGCGGTGCAATGCGCAACGCGCCCACTTGCACCCGCTCTCCTGCTCGCTGTCCCTGAGCATCATAAACTGGCAACAATTGCGGCTGAGCATGCGCATCGAACAGAGCAATTTGCACACGCCCCGAGATAGGCAAAGGCATTTGCGGCTGCACCTCTAACCAATACGATTCCTCGAAAACACCAGGCTGCCAAACATTGGTGGCCGCATTGCCATGCCCCGGATACGCCAACAGGCTGCCATATTGCTGCCCGCCCGCGCCCAACAACTGCACATCCAGCGCATAAGGTGTGGCTGTGCGCGCCAGCACCCGCCATTGCAAAGTGAGCGCCACTCCCTGTCCCACCTGCACCTCATCATCGGGCCACAGCGCCACCGAAAGCAACTCAGCGGCATCACCAAAACGGGCATTCACCGGAATCGCCAGCGGCTGGGGAGCTTTCAGGCGTCGGGGCGCAGCATACGCGGGCATTAGCAAAAAGAAAAGCAACCCCACCCCCAAACCTGCAGTCCACGCCACAGGCACAAAGCGCAGCCACCACTTGAACCGCCACGCCAGATGCGCCCACCCCTGCGCCAACATCCACACAGCCACAGGCAGAGTAGCCAGCATGTAACGGCCTCGCAGATGCGGGCTATCGTGCAAAATTTCTCGCAACAGCGGCAAACTCACCACCGCCAGCACAAAAAGCAGGGGGAGAATGAACAACTCGCGGGCCCGCGCGCCTGAGCTGGTTCTCAGCCATTGCCCTAGCCCCCACAACGCCACCGCAATGATAACCAGCCAAACACCATAAACCCATTGATCCGGCGAAAGATTACCCCAACCAAAAGAGGCCCAATAAGTTAGAAAACCACGCTGCAACGCCTGCGGCAACAACGCCCAATGAATCTCCAGGCCACCATCCTGCAAACCGGTAAGCACCGAACGCTGCGAAACAGGATCGCGGGGAATATAAGTGCCCGTGAGCTGGAAATTGCGCCAGATGAGCCCCCCCGCAGTAAACAGCAGTCCCGCAGCAAAAACCACCAAACTGCGCAGCGTTTGAGCCCGAACCTGCGACTCCTGTCGATGCCGCCACACTGCCCACAAAAAGGCCACCAAAGCCAAAGGCATTACTGCCAACGCCAGATATTTGGTAAGCAGCGCCAGTCCCGTAACCAAGGACAATTGCAAAACAAGTCGTGGTCGCGGGCCCAAGACCAGCAATCGCAACGCCAGCAAAAGCAACAGCGATTCCAGCAAAATGACCAAAACATCATTGGTGATGACCGCGCTAATAAAAACGAATTGCGGCGCAAAAGCCTGCATCGCTGTTCCCGCCAGGGCAACCTGCGGATGCTCAGGGCTGAGTGTGCGAATAATCTTGAACGTAACCACCAGCGCCAACAAACTGACCACCACCGAAACCCAACGTCCCAAATGCAGCGCCAGCAGCGTTCCCTGCCAGGGAAACGCCTCACTTTCGGGATCATGGAGCACTACATTGACCCCGGCCTGGGCGTTATCGCCACGAATATGCGGATTGATTTGCGGCTGATAGCCATCCTGAGTATCCACCAACAGCATCGGCAGCGCGGCCAGCATGTAATAAAGTGGCGGCTGACTGGCTTCATCGAACTCGAACTCGGTGGTCAGGCGTTGCCCCGGGTCTGGCAGCGCCCGATTTTCGGCAATGAACGCAGCATAGCGATAATGCGCCCATTCATCATGCGCCTCCCATGGTGGAATCACCAGGCTATAAACCACCGTCAACAGCAAATGCCCCAGCAGGATAAGCCCCAGCCATTGCCGCACACTGAGCTGGCTACGCTGCCAAATATTTCGGGAAGGATGACTGTTCACAAGATAGGTCGGTGGCAAAATCGGGATAGGGAGGAAAAAGGAATCGACTATGTTTATCGAGCTTTGCTACATTCTGCCCTACAAATCGCCCTCGTGCAAGGTTCCAGACTATCGATGTGAAAAGTCGCGCCCGTTAAGTCGTTAATGGTAGGAACTTAAAATGAGCCTTGTAGAGGATTACAACTCATCAGACGAAGATAGAGGAAGCGAACCATCGTCTATAGTCGTCAATCTTTGTCCATGTTCGTCTGAATGCACAGCGCTTTTCGCAAGTTTCAAATGCGCAGCTACTTGATCAGGAAACATGAATAGTTCCCCTGAATTTTCATAATCTGGTATACTATCGTCCAAGCGCTTTATCAAAACATGCCAATGCAACAAACGGCATCCCTTCTTCTCTCATGTAGTCAAGACCGAATGCCATGAACAACAAAACACAAGCATCTTCCGAACGTTTCAAAGTATCACTTAGTCGTAATCTGGGGCTTTTCGACATCACCATGATTGGCGTGGGAGCTATGATTGGGGCGGGAATTTTTGGGCTGACCGGAATTGCTGCGGGCGAGGCGGGCGCAGTAGGTTTGCTGCTGGCCTTTTTGCTCAACGGCATCCTCACCAGTCTGACTGGACTCACCTACGCTGAGCTGGGTGCAGCCTATCCACAAGCGGGTGGTGGCTATGCCTGGGTCAAAGAGGGCCTTTCGCGGGTTTATGGATTTTACGCCGGCTGGGTCTCGTGGTTTTCGCACTCGGTGGCGTGCAGCCTTTATGCTGTTCTTTTCGGCACATTCTTTGTCGAGTTGCTGGAAATGGGCGGAGTACATTTGGGAACAACGCCTTTGCTGTGGGGATTATCGGCAGAGGGGTTGGCTGTCAAGCTCTTTGCTGTGCTGGCAGCACTCACGTTTATTATCATCAATGTGCGCGGCTCTTCGGAAACGGGCCTGGTAGGCAATGTGATTACAATTTTCAAGATTATCGTGCTGGGCTTACTGGTGTTTTTTGGCATCAAGGCGATGCTGAACATGCCCAATTGGAGCGATCAATTTTTGCGGATGCCGGGCCCGTTCCCTCATGGTGTTCGGGGCATCGTGCTGGCCATGGGGTTGACCTTTGTGGCTTTCGAGGGATATGAAATTATCGCTCAAAGTGGCGAAGAGGTGAAAAACCCGGGCCGAAACATTCCCCGGGCCATCTTTTTTGCCATCATCATCGTGGTTGCCATTTATCTGGCAGTAGGATTTGTGGCCGTGGGTGCGGTGCAGCAAAACAGCGGTTTGCCCAACTGGATGTATTTGGGCGAGAACGCCGAGCGGGCCATGATCGAGACCGCCCGGGCAATCATGCCCTATGGCGCATTGGTGATGATTTTGGGCGGTCTGGCCTCTACCACCTCGGCACTGAATGCCACCATCTTCTCCAGCAGCCGGGTCTCGTTTGCCATGGGCCGCGACAATGATTTACCCTCTGTTTTCGGGCGGATTCATGGCCGCAACAAAACACCGCACTGGGCCATCTGGCTCAGCGGTTTGCTGATTATGGGCATGGCGGTGCTGTTACCGGTGGCCGATGTGGCCTCCGGCGCCTCCATCACCTTTTTGCTGCTCTTTTTGATGGTGAACATTTCGCTCATCAAGATGCGCAAAACGCATCCCGACCTGGAGCGTCCTTTTTTGGCGCCCTTTGTGCCCTGGTTGCAGTATTTTTCTATTGCCGCCCAATTGGTGCTGGCGGTAGAACTCTTTCAGCTCAGTCCCATTGCCTGGGTGGTAGTCATCGTTTGGCTGGTGTTAGGCATTTTTGTTTATGCCCGTCTGGGTGGCAAGCAGGAGGCTACTCGCAAGAAGGATGTGATTTTGCTGGAAGAAACCACGGCATCGACAGAGTATTCGGTGCTGCTACCTGTAGCCAACGGCATCATGGCCCGACAATTGGCCCGATTTGGCTCTTTGTTTGCCCAGGCCAATCATGGCGAGCTGTTTGCCCTGCATGTGGTGGGTGTGCCACAGCAAATCGGCATTACCGATGGCCGCGCGTTTTTGCGGCAGGGTCGGGCGCTGCTGGAAGAGGTGGTGGCTGTCGGTGATGATGTCGGCGTGCCCGTGCGCATGATGTTGCGCCTGGGACGAGACATCGGGCATTCGATTATTGATGTTTCGCGCGAACGGGCAGTGAATTTGATGTTTTTGGGTTGGCCTGGCAATGCCCATTCTCGCGAAGAAGCATTCGGGTCGATTACCGGTCTGCTCTCACAGAATCCACCCAGCGATTTGGCGGTGGTGCGTTTCCGTCATACCGCATTGCCCCAAAGCATCCTGGTCCCCATTGCCGGAGGCCCGAACTCACGCATGGCCCTGGAAATGGCGTTGACCGAAGCGGACGCCATCGAGCAGCGCACCGGTCAACGCCCTCTGGTCGTGGCCCTGAATTTGATTATGCACCTCAAACAAGGGGAAGATGCCGAAACCGCTATCCGAACCAAACATGCGGCACTGCTGGAAGAGTTCGATATAGGCAACTGGCCCATCGAGCTGCGGGTAGAACTGGCGCAGGATGGCGTTGCGGATGCTATTTTACGTATCGCCCATGATTTCGATCAAATTATCATTGGCGCTTCCGAAGAGGGGCTGCTGGAACAATCCTTGTTTGGCTCTATCCCCTTGCGCATTGCCGAGGAGGCGGAAGCCACGGTGATGATGGTCAAACGGCACGATGTCGTGAAATTTGGTGTTCGCAACTGGCTGCGAACACGTTTTCGGCACTGGTCAGGCGACTGAGCCGAAACATCGCCTGCGCGGGCGCATAATGCGCACAAGAGAACAAAAGTTACTACTAAGGTAGCCCGGCTAGAAACCACGAAGACACGAAGCCACAAAGGCACGAAGAAAAGAAAAAGCTTTGAAATGCTTGGTGTTCTTAGTGTCTTTGCGCCTTTGTGATGATTGAAGTCGGGTACGTTAGTCGTTACGAACAAAAAGCCACGTTCTGCGTGATGACAGAACGTGGCTTTTAACGATGT